>JAEYZS010000057.1 GCA_023427925.1 Pseudomonadota bacterium
CCGCATGTCTTTGGACATCCGTTACATATTCCACATGTACTTGAAGAGTGGTTTGCCGGAAAAATTCTTCCAATTCCTGGAATTACTGATCCAAGCGTGATCGAAGAAGTTCTTTTGATGCTGGTATCGGTTTCTGTGGCGGGTGCAATGGCAACTCTGGCATATATCTTTTATGTAAGAGACCCAGCCAAGCCACAAATGATTGTTACAAAAATTAAAAAACTACATGAAGTTGTTTATAACAAATACTACGTGGACGAAATTTACCAAAAATTTATTTTAAATCCTTTGGTTTCGTTTTCCAGAGCGCTGTGGCTTTATATGGATGTCGAATTTATTGATAAAGCGACATACAAGGTTTCAGGCTTTGTACAGGACTCAGCCGAAGGGCTTAAGTCTTTACAAAATGGAAACATGCAGAGATATGCACTTTATATTGTGATCGGATTCATTGCGATGATTTCGGTTATATTGTTGTAATCGGAACGAAGAAGTTTGTAACCGTAATGGTAAGTTAAAGTAAAGAGTTGTCGACAAATTGAATATCGACGAGTTCTGAGAGGTAAGAAATGTTTTTGAGTTTATTAATTGCACTACCGGTGTTGTTTGCGCTGATTGTTTTGCTCTTGCCGGAAAATAAAACGAGAATAGTCTCTGTCTTTTTGGGAGTTTTGCAATTCTTAGTTAGCTTAAATTTATTATTTGGTTTTGATAAAAACACGCCAGCCCTACAATTTGTAGAAAAGTATCCCTGGGTAGAAAGTTTTGGAATAAACTATTTTGTGGGCGTCGATGGTATTTCTTTATGGCTTATCATGATGACTGCGTTTTTCTTGCCCGTGGTGATTCTGGGAAGCTGGAACGCTATTGAATCCAGAGTAAAAATGTTCCACGTTAATCTATTTGTATTACAAGCATGTATGTTTGGAACATTCGTGGCGATTGATAGCATTCTGTTCTACATTTTCTTTGAAGCATCGTTAATCCCAATGTACTTGATGATTGGAGTATGGGGCGGAACAAGAAGAATATACGCAACAATGAAGTTTTTTATATATACGATGGCAGGATCCTTGTTGATGCTAGTTGCGATCATCTCGATGATGATTATGACAGAAGCTCAATTAGGATTTATGAGTGCATCCCTTCTGGATTTCTATAGATTAGAGATTCCTTTTGTGGCGAATGAATTTTTAAATAGCCAAACTCTGATGTTCTTGGCGTTTTCAATTGCCTTTGCAATTAAAGTCCCAATGTTCCCCGTTCATACTTGGTTACCTGATGCGCACGTCGAAGCTCCGACCCCTGGCTCTGTGGTTCTTGCTGCAATTATGCTTAAGATGGGTACATATGGATTCTTAAGATTTGTTCTTCCAATGTTTCCAGAGGCTTCTCAGTATTGGGGCTGGGTGTTTATGCTACTCGGAGTAATTGGAATAATTTATGGAGCCTTAGTGGCTATGGTTCAGCCCGACATTAAAAAGCTTGTGGCCTACTCATCGGTTTCGCATATGGGGTACGTCGTACTTGGCTTGTTCGCATTAAACAGTTACGGCACAACTGGCGCTCTCTATCAAATGTTAAACCACGGTGTGAGTACAGGAGCGCTGTTCTTGTTGGTTGGAATGATTTACGAAAGAACTCATTCTCGTGAAATGAAACAGTATGGCGGGCTGGCTTCGGTCATGCCGATTTACACAATTGCATTTATTATTGTAACAATGTCGAGCATTGGAGTTCCAGGGACCAATGGATTTGTGGGCGAATTTTTTATTTTGATGGGTGGCTTTATCGCAAACAAAACTATGGGTGTGTTGGCAGTGACAGGTGTAGTCCTGGGTGCTGCGTATATGTTATGGATGGTAAAGAAAGTATTCTTTGGAGCAAAAGGTGAGCTTGTTAAAGGAACTACAGAAGAAACATCAAACCCAGTTCTTAAAGATTTATCTTTGAGAGAGCTTGTTGTACTTGCTCCTTTGATCGTTTTGATTCTCTGGATGGGTGTTCTTCCAAACCACTTCCTGAAGTATTCAAAATCCAGCATTGAATTTTTAATGGATAATAAATCAGATTATAGACTTTATGTTCAGGGCGAAGAACAAGCCGTGACAATGAAAGAGTAGGATAAAGTATGAGTGTTTACATACAAGATTTAAGCCTGACAATTCCTTTGGTTATTCTGTTTGTAATGAGCATGTTGCCTGTTGCGGTAAAAGTTGCTGGTGGCAACGAAGAACCAAGACCTGTCCTTACATTTGTATTTGGGGTTGCGGCACTCGCGTTGACAGGAGTTGCAATATCTTTAAGAGCAACGAAC
The DNA here is from genome assembly GCA_023427925.1 of Pseudomonadota bacterium. Classification (GTDB taxonomy): domain Bacteria; phylum Bdellovibrionota; class Bdellovibrionia; order Bdellovibrionales; family JAEYZS01; genus JAEYZS01. The sequence goes on from JAEYZS010000057.1 coordinate 2,318, forward strand.
GAATTTTCCTTAGCGTTTCAAAATACAATTGTTTACAGCCCGTTGATCAAACTTACGACGACGCTACTGATTGTATCAACATTATTCACAACACTGATGGCCTACAGACACCCGGCTATCCCTAGAAATCAGTATTCAGAGCATATGTTCTTACTTCTTAATACTCTCTTGGGAATGTTTGTTTTAGTTTACTCTCACGATTTGATTCTAACATTCGTGGGAATCGAGCTATTGTCCCTTCCTCTCTATGTGCTCATTGGTATCGGCGGCAATTCGTTTGTACCAAAGGAATCATCTTTTAAGTATTTTATCTTAGGCAGTTTCGCCTCGGCATTTTTACTGTTTGGTGCGGCCTTTATTTACGGGGCAACTCAAACTACAGAAATTTCAACAATTCTCGATCGAGCAGAAGGCGCAAACCAAGTCTATTTGACTTTGGGTGTGATGATCTTTTTGATTGGCTTGTTCTTTAAAGTTGCTCTTGTTCCTTTTCATGCATGGTTGCCGGATGTTTATCAAGGAGCGCCAACCCCGATTACATCTTTTATGGCATCTTCGGTAAAGATTGCGATTTTTGTTTTCCTGTTGAGCTTTGTTCCAGTGATTCGCTTAGTAGAATCGAAAACTGTTGTCTACATGCTCCAATGGGTTGCGATATTAACAATGTTTTTTGGAAACTTGATCGCTCTTAAACAAACGAATTTTAAGCGAATGATTGCTTATTCAAGTATTGCGCACTCGGGATATTTATTCTTGGGAATTATTGCTGCCATCCTCGGATCTGAGGTCGCAGCGGTTCAGGGGATTATGTATTACTTGTTAACCTACCTCTTTATGACAATAGGCGTGTTTGCAGTCATTTGTATGTATGAAAAAACTCAAGACACAGAAATCACTCTTGATAGCTTAAAAGGCTTGGCGAAATCTAATCCATGGTTAGCAGCGGGCTTAGCTGCACTCTTGTTGAGTCTTGCCGGGATTCCTCCATTCGGCGGGTTCTTTGCGAAAGTATTCCTGTTTACAAGTGCACTTGAAGCTGAACAATTTTGGTTAGTGGTTTGGGCAGTAGTAAGCTCAGTAATTGGGGTTTACTACTATCTAAAGCCTGTCGTCTTTATGTATATGAAAGAAAAAGAAACTGCGGGAGAGTTCATACAAAATGAAAGCCCGGGCTCACTTGCCACCCTTATTGTCTCTGTAGCTATGGTCATCCTGCTTGGCCTGTTAGCTCAACCATTCCTTACTAAGATCCTCAATACAGGAATCTAAGTTTACCTAAACCTCTAAAACCCTTAGTCTTTTCTGGACCAAGGGAGAGGTTTATCGCTCGACCACTGTCTAAAAAACAGGAAATCTTTTCATATTGTTAAGTTTTATAGTAAAAAACACGAATATAGTGTTACTAATGATTAGAAAGTTAACAAAAAGCCCTAAGTGGGGCAGAAAGGAGAGATGGAATGAAAACGGGAGTATTACTTTTATTGGTTATGGGTTTAGCAATGATGAGCAGTGCGTGCTCATTTAGTACTGTAGGTTCAGATCAAGTAACATCAGAAGTCATCTACCAATACTACAGTGTAAACTACTCAGCAGACGTAAATAAAACGAGCACAGACGCACAGTTTAATGTGAACAGCTCCTATGGCGATTACGTAGAATTGCTGTATCCAAGTTATGTACTGGTAAACAATACTCCGATGAATCATAGCTCGTTCTTGGGATCACGTTATGACAGAGATTTTTTCGGATATACTCAAAATGTAGAGTTTAAGTATGTAGACAGAGATGGAAATGTTTGGATTAATAAAGCCGCGATATATCCTGTAAGTATAAAAACTTATAATGCCCATCTCAACCTGGGGAGTCCCTATCAAATTACAGTCGACGCATCCAATTTGCGATCTGGAGAAGCACTCGATGCCAATCTTTGCCAATATGAAGAAAGTGGAAATGTGTGTGCTAATGCAAGAAGCTCTGGGACAACTCTTAAATTTGCAGTTTCAGAAATAGCGAAATTAAAAGCAGGAGTATCGACAAAACTCAAAGTCACGAGAACTTACCGATCAAAAGCCCACGGTGGGAAGGGTGGCACAGTGATTTCAACTTATACCTCTTCGTCCGTATATGTACAAATACACTGAGCAAAAAATGAAATATATAGTAGCATTTATTTTACTACTCACTTCGGGCTGCGCAATCGGCCCACTGGTGCTTCTGGGATTAAGCGTGGGATATAAATTTTAATAAGGAAGAAAATGAAAATCTCAAAAGTGCAAAAAGAAAAAAATAGAAAGAAAATGATCGAAGTTGCCGTAGAGGCAATGGGTAAAGACGGCATCAGCAAAACTACGATGAAAGAAATCTCCCAAAAAGCAGGGTTTAGCGAGCCGGTGATTTACAAATACTTTCCTACAAAAGAACACCTGTTGTTTGCCTATTTTGAAGAATCATTCCTTGATGTCAAAAAAGAATTAGAAGAAAATCCAATATTTCAAGAGATGTCCTTCCCAGAGCAATTACAAATGATAATGGATTCAACAATTCAATATCACTCTGCCAACCGAAATTTCGTAAGAGAAGCATTCAATAATATATATACTTACAACCTTTCTATAACAATTGGAGAGCTTGAAAAGCACAAGGCGATATTTTTAGATTTCATAAACAACCTCTTACAAATTGCAATTGAATCGGGTGAGCTTGAAGATATCCCTTACAAAGAACTAATAATAAAGTCTCTTTGGGACTATCATATATTTGTGGTTTCCTATTGGACTCGCGATAACAGCGAAGATTACGAAAAAACGACACAACTTGTTGATAAGTCTATGGCGTTATTGCAGGCGTTTTTGACTTCAAAGGTTTTAGATAAAAGTATGGACTTAATAAATTTCTTTTTACGACAGCACGTTTTTGAAAGTCTTGAAAAGCTTGCAGATGTAAACTTAGGAATTGATTTTAAAAAGAAGAAGCGGTCCTTGTTTGAGGGAAGAAAAAAGAAATGAGTGAAAACCAAATCCCTACATCTAGAATCAAAAGAGGGCTCATAGCCGGACGTACGGCGACCATGATGGCGATTACAAAGTTAACAAAGCTTACTAAAGAGCAAAATCTTCAGCAGCAAGCCATAGCAAAAGTTCTCTTTCAGGGATTGTCTCAACTCAGAGGAACGGCTCTCAAATTTGCACAAATTCTGTCAAGTGAAGATGACCTGCTGCCAGAAGCATATATAAAAGAGCTTCGTAAAGCTCAGTACAAAGTTCCACCCTTAAATAAAGCGCTTACTTTTAAGATTTTAAATCAAGAATTTAAACAAAATCCACTTGAGCTATTTGACGTATTCGAAATGGAAGCGTTTGCGGGGGCCAGCCTCGGCCAAGTCCATAAAGCAAGAAAAGATCAAAAAGACCTCGCAGTTAAAATTCAATATCCTGGAATTTCATCAACAATAAAAAATGATCTCGCAATTATGCGCAAGATTATCAGCGTACTTCCACACCATCTTTTGCTATCAAGGAGTTTGGATGAGCTTTCTGAAAGAATTTATGAAGAAACGGACTATTTAAAAGAGGCACAAGAAACAAAGTGGTTCAATGAAAGATTCAATAGCTCAGACGTTTCTATCCCAAATGTCCTTGAGGATTTAACTACATCAAAGGTTTTAACCACAACAATGATCAAGGGAAAACATTTAGACGATTGGCTACAAGATATTCCTCCACAACAAGCCAAAAACAAAGCCTGTGGAGTTTTGTATAAATTCTTCTTTGATTCTCTTTTTACACATTCAAAGATTCATGCTGACCCACATTTAGGAAATTTCTTGTTTCGCGAAGATGGATCCATCGGCGTAGTTGATTTTGGCAGTATCAAAGCCGTACCTACGCCAGCTCTCAATTTATACAAGGAGCTATGGAAGGCGGTGAACACTAAAAATTATGATGGACTGGTTGATCTTTATCGAGACCTTGGTGCTCAGATTGAAAAAGAAGACGAAGAGAGGTTTCTGAAAGTTTGCGTAATTCCATATTGCGAGTGGCTGTCTTTTTTCTTAGATCAAGAGTGTGACTTTGAAAATATGTCGCAACAAATATCCTTGGGTAAGGCGATATTACTTAAAAACGTTTATGAAAAAACACTTCAGAACTTTTCTACCGACTTCGTTTTGGTTCACAGAACATTTTATGGATTACTAAGAGCGTTTGAAAAAATTGGCGGAATCGTTAAGCTAGAGGTCGTACTTTCTTAACACCTTAAGTGCACTTTTAAATCCGATCTTGACGATTCTTTCTAGAATTTCACGATTGAGAGAAAAGTGATCCACAAAAAACATTTCGTAATCCTGTGGATTGGGGTGAATGTACATATAGTCCACGTCATTTCGAACATTCGTTCTCTTCTCAACAATTTCTAAGATTTTCTGCTTGTGATCTTCAGGAAGATTTGCCTCTTTAAAATAACCCTCAATGGCTTTGTAGACTGCCTTAATATTATCTTGGTACTCCATATTTTTAAGAATCTTTTGTTCTACAACTTGGTAGAGAGCCTGATTCAAAATAAGTGGAATTCCATACTCATGGAGACTTCCCATCTTTTCATTGAAATGGTAGGGCTGAATAGAATAACTTGCTATGACTAAGTCAGCACCATTGTCAGCGGCAACGTGAGTCGAAAGTGTGTCTCTAATTTCGCCATCAAAAAAATATATGGTTTCGTCTCTTTCATTTTTTACCCCATACGGGCAATAAACCGGGGGCAGAGCCATTGATGCGGCAGCAGCATCACTGATGGTTGCAAAATTCAAATTCATAACGGTATCGTTATACCCGCTTTCCTGGTGAGGGCCAAAAACAGCCTTCCTTGAACTATTAAGAGCTGTAGCAACAATGTAGAGTTTGCTAGATAGCTCATCGAAATTATTCGTGGGAAGGACATGGTTTCGCAAATACTTTTCTAATCCACGCGTTGAAAAAAGGCCGTTGAGTTTAAATCCGTTTTTTAAAAAGGACTCAAATCCGCCAGTTACCAAAGACTTGGTTCTAAACTTTGTTGGAATTGCCCTTAAAAAACCTGGAGAATTAAGTGCAAATATGTCCCAGTAAGTTAATGGTTTTAATCGCGGATTTGTAAGGGAGCGTTTTTTGATACCCATTTCGAAAGCAATAATAAGATCTTCTACCGTATATCCGGAAGCGAGAAAGGAACTAATCATTGCGCCAGCGCTGGAGCCCACATAAGTATTAACTGAAAAGGGTTCGAGTTCTTCACTTGAAGCTTCCTTTTTTAAACCCCCACGAAATTTGAAACCCTTTTCCTCTAAGGCTAAACAAACCCCTATGTGAAAGGCCGCGGCCTTGATACCGCCACCACTTAAAACGAGGGCTATTGACTTTTTGTTTTTGAAACGCATAGAGTTAATATATCAATATAGCTCCTAGAACTGCAAAATATAACTCATTTGGATATTCATTTTTATTTACATTGGTCTAAAGCCTGATCTAGGATGGTCTTTGATTACATTCGGAGATGACCAATGATTGAGCAACAAAAGATTCAAAACTGGCTTCCTTTAATTGAATACTCAAATAAACACAACATCAGTATTTCAACGTTGAGGAGAAGAATTAAAGACAACTCAATCGCCTACAAATTAGAAGATGGAAAATATTTTATAGTCGACGATTCGGTTGAAAAAGCAAGCCGAGGTAGAAAGCCAATCATGATTCAAGCCGTTTCTGCCCCAGAAAGGTTAGAAAGTAAAAATGAAATGTTAGTGGAGTTAAAGAAAGCTTACTTAACTGCACTTCAGAGTAAAGAAGATCAGATTTTTTTATTAAAAGAAGAAGTTGCTGATTTAAAAACACTGGTAAAAGTATTAGAAGCAGATAACGAGCGCCTAAGACAAGAATCTCAAAATTTCTTTACCAGCGTACGTCAATATTAATTGATCCCGATTGCTCTTGAGAATCTATTTCAAATTTTATTCCCGCATCACGGTCCAATTCTTTTCGAAATTGAAGATTCACACTATTTCTGTCTCCATTATATATCATATGTGACTCAATATCTCCAGGAATTGAGATGCTTGCTGTCTGCCTGAATGGATTCGCTTTCACCTTTAGAGAATTAACTTTAGAGGCTTCGCTATTGTATTGTGTGAAACAATTATTTTCTTTTTCAAGCGGATTGTTAGAGCAAGCTTCCTCATGATCTTCGCTCGCGACATCTATAAAATCCTTAATTTCTTTATATATGGGCATGGCTTCTAACGTTTCACGTACGAATTGCTTATCATCAAAAACAATCGGGGATTCTTGGCTTGCAATTTTTCTTTTGATTTCTTCCTTGTATCCATATGGCGCTTGGATTCCGCCACCAATATAATCTTGAAAAGAATAAGTTGGCACAAACTTATGAAGGCGTTTCTCAAAAAGAGTTTTTTGAGTTAGGGCCTTTAGTTGTTTAGTAGGAAAAGAGAAATTTTGATAAATAGCGAACAAAATAAAAAGCGCAACAAAGCTTAGGAACAGATAAAAGTCTCTTTTCTTCATAAAGGTGTATCGGAATGAATCTTTCAGGACCTTAGTCAAATGTAAATTTTTGTTCGCAGAGAATCATTGCAACGCTTGTGCAACAAAATTAAAACCCAGAGATAATTCCCTGGGTTTATTTGCATTTTAAATTGAATTAAGCTGCAGGAGAAGAGGCGATCTTTTCTTTTTTATGACCGCCACCACTTGCCTTTGTACTCGTCTTTTTAGATTTAGATTTATCTAAAGCGACTGATATAACATCCTTAAGATATTTCACAGGGATGAAATTCAGTTCTTTTCTAAAATCTTCAGGAATGTCTTTTAAGTCCTTAACATTTGCAAAAGGAATTATGACATCCGTCACGCCGAGCCTTAGTGCAGCTAAAGCCTTTTCTCTTAAGCCACCGATTGGCAATACTCTTCCAGTGATTGTTACTTCGCCTGTCATTGCGACGTCGCCGCGCACAGGTGTATTTGTAAACAAACTAATGAGAGAGGTTGCCATGGTGATCCCTGCAGACGGACCATCTTTTGGCGTTGCTCCTTCTGGGATATGAACGTGGAAGTCATATTCTTCAAATATTTTTCCGTCGATTCCAAGGTCTTTGGCATTAGCCTTCGCGTATGACATTGCTGCGGTTGCTGATTCCTTCATGACATCGCCCATTTGACCCGTAAGAACCAATTTACCTGTACCTTTCATCTTGATTGCTTCGATGAATAATACTTCTCCACCTACTGCAGTCCAAGCCAATCCATTAGTAACTCCGATACGGTTTTGATCCATATCTTCGTCTCTTATGTATCTTGCAGGTCCGAGTAGTTCTTCAACAGCTTTTGGAGTTATCACCATTTTCTTAAGACCGTTCAAAACAACTTCTTTTGCAACTTTTCTGCAAACACTACCGATTTCTCGCTCTAAATTTCTTAAACCTGCTTCGCGAGTGTAGTGGCTCACTAAGTATTGAAGACCTTCGTCAGTGAATTCGATATTCTCTGGAGTAATTCCATTAGACTCAATTTGTCTTTCGATAACGTGTTTTTTAGCAATAACAACTTTGTCGTGTTCTGTATATCCCGACAAATTGATAACTTCCATCCTATCTCTCAATGCCGCAGGAACATTTTCAAGAACGTTCGAAGTTGCTATAAACATAATATTGCTAAGATCGAAATCTACATTAAGGTAATTATCTCTGAATGTTGCATTTTGCTCTGGGTCCAACACTTCAAGCATTGCAGCAGACGGATCACCACGGAAATCCGATCCTAGCTTGTCAATTTCATCCAACACAATTACTGCATTCTTAGATTTAACTTGCTTTAATGCCTGGACAATTTTTCCTGGCATAGCTCCGACATAAGTTCTTCTATGACCCCTGATCTCGGCTTCATCCTTCACTCCACCAAGAGCGATTCTAAAGTACTTTCTTCCCATAGCTCTAGCAATAGACTTCCCTAAAGAAGTTTTACCTACTCCAGGAGGACCGTTGAAACAAAGGATTGGACCCTTCATTGAGTTCTTGAGTTTTCTAACTGCCAAGAATTCAAGGATTCTTTCTTTGATTTTTTCTAAATCATGATGATCTTCGTCCAATACGCGCTTAGCGTGGCTTAATTCTAAATTATCTTCTGTTTCGATATTCCAAGGTAGATCTACCATCCAATCAAGATATGTTCTGATCATGGAAGCTTCCGAAGCATCTGGATGCATTCTCTCAAGTCTTCCAAGCTGCTTGATTGCTTCTTGCTCTACTTCAGAAGGCATTTCGGCCGATAGAATTTTTTCTCTTAATTCATCAGCTTCTTCTGATTTAGAATCGTTTTCACCGAGCTCGTTCTTTATAGCTCTGAGCTGTTCTCTTAAGAAATATTCTTTTTGAGATTTTGACATTTCTTCTTTAGCAGTATTTTTAATTCTGCTTTGTACAGCAAGAACTTCAAGTTCGTTTGTCAAGATTTGGCTAATCAGTTTCAATCTTGTTTTGTGATCATTTTCTTCTAGAATGTGTTGAGCTTCTTGAACCTTGAGGCCTAAGTTGAAAGCTATTAAGTAAGCTAGGCGACCTGGATCAGTGAGTCCATCGAGTACAACGAGGATAT
>JAEYZS010000059.1 GCA_023427925.1 Pseudomonadota bacterium
ACCTGCAACTGTGAACTTGAATAGACTTGTAATGAGCTTACCCAACATAACATCGCCAATCCAAATTTTAAATCCAATTAAAAGCAAAATAAAATTCAAACCAGACGAAATCATACTCGAAGCCGCAAGCCCTTTAATTCCATATTCTACCATCAAATTTTGAGCGACGAAGTAATGCACAACCAAACAAACTGCCGACACCAAGGCCGGATAAAGTGTGTTTTTAATAGCGTAAAAACTGGGAGCCACAACTCTTATTCCGCCGAACGATAGAACTCCAAAAGAATAAATCATCAGAATATTTGACGTATTCATAACATCATAAACTGTAAATTTACCTCTCATAAAAAGAACTTCAGTTATGGGACGCGCCAGGAACCACACGCCTAGCGCGCAAGGCACACTCACATAAAATATCATACGCAAATATTTATTTGCTGTCTCGATCATCTCTTGCTTTTCGTTTTTACTCCAATGAGTTGCTAGTGTGGGGAGAAGCGCTGTCCCCAAGCTCACGGCAAACAGTGACAATGGAAGTTCCAATACACGATCTGCCCAATAGATCCAGGAATTCGCTCCCTCTTCAAGAGAAGACGCAAACCTCGTATTAATAATTAGACCTATCTGCATTACCCCTAATCCCAAGAGCCCAGGAATCATATTCCTAAACACCTTTAAAACATTTGGATCAAAAATATTCATGGAAAATCGAGGCAGACATTTTAATCGAATAAGCTCAGGAACTAAAATTGCCATCTGAAGGAATCCGCCCAAAGTCACCCCCCAGGCTAGAGCTGTCACTGAAAAGTGTTGAGGAAGATATCGCGGTAAAAGTGTAGATACGATCATTGAAATATTAAACAAAACGGGCGCAAAAGCAGCGAGTGCAAACTTCTTATATGCATTTAAAATCGCCATGAAATACGCATAGGTGCAGATAAAAAAGCAAAAGGCGAACATGATCTTTGCCATTTGCACAGTCAACTCAAACTTCCCTTCCACAGCTAGAAAAGCCTCTTCACCAGCGATAAAATGAACAATGTTTTCAGCATAAATAATTCCCAGGCTAGTAACAACGATCAGAATTAAGCTGAGTAGGGAGAATACGCCGCAAGCCAATTTGAACTCTTGCCCCTCTTCCTTAGATTTGGGGTTTGTCATAAGCTCGATAAAAATTGGAATAAAGCTTACAGAAAGAGCGCCTTCACCAAACAAGCGTCTCAACATATTGGGAATTCTAAAAGCCACAAGCCAAGCGTCGGTGACGGTCCTTGAAAAAAAAGCTCCTAGCATGGCGTCCCTGAGGAGCCCCAAAATACGGCTTGAAAAGGTTCCTAATGCCATATAACTAGCCGATCTGACTATGGTTTTACTGGAAATGCCCTTTACCTGTTCAGGAATGCCTTGATTGTCTTGCATGGTGTATAAAGCTATGGTAGAAACTTTCCTTCAATAAAGCAAGACACGATTTGGAGGATAATAGTGGCTACGCATAAGTCGTCAGAAAAGAGAGCTCGCCAAGATATTAAAAAGGCTGATAGAAATCATAAAACGTTAAGCGCTGTTCGTACAATTGAAAAGAAATTAAGAACTGCAATTGCAACTAAAGATGCTAAAGCGGCACCTGAGTTATTAAAAACTTTCTCAAGCAAAATCGATAAAGCTGCTACTAAAGGCGTAGTTCCTACAAAAACAGCTTCTAGAAAAATCTCTAGATTATCTGCTCAAGTTTCTTCTCTTTCTTAATATAGCTTTTTAATTTTTAATAGAGACAAAGTAGTTTACGGTATAGAACGTAGACTACTTTTTTATTTGTAGTGTGTAGAATTTCTGCTCTTGCGCACTATCATTTCTTTGCGCAATAAAGTCGCGCACTTTTCTTCGGTCTTCGAAGGTAATGTTAATAAATTCCACTCCAACCCTTAATTTGTTGCCTTTATTAAGGCAGTAGCGAACCTGTGCTCGAGTCATGACAACATATCCGCCGGGGATAACAAAAGAGATCAAAAGATTGTCATTGTTTTTTAGAGCGATCTCCGTTTCAAAAAGGATTCCACGCTCACCTAATTCAAAGGCATTCTCAACAAAGTATTTCCCCTGTATCATTACGCCAACCTTCGCTTCAAAAGATCGGCGAGGATACTTTCTCTTTTCTATACCATCTACGGGTTGTCCCATAAGTAGGTTATCGGAATTTAACGAATAAAAAAGAGTCCTGTATCAATGTGAGACTGTATTTTTCTAAACGGCAAGATTCATCAAAGTATCCACAAGAAAGTTTTGTGAGGATACAGGAGAGCTCTTTAAATTGCGATCCGTCTCAAGGAGTTTTTGATAAGCTTTAGTGAGCCTTGCGTACGGCCAATCTCTTGAATTCTGTACATACTGATTAACGAAGTACGGGGGTACTCCCACATATTGACTGAGAGCTGGTCCATTCATCCGCTTTTGAAGCGCTTCTTGAGTCAAAAGTAAAATTCGCATATGACGTGTAATCATCGCCAAAATTCCAACTTCGCTCTCTCCTTGATCGAGGAGGTACTTTTGTATTTTTAAGGCTTTTTCCGTTTGCTTTGCTGCAATCGCATTTGTCAGTTCAAATACTGAGTCCATCTTGTATTTTGAAACTACGGCTTCAATATCAGAAATTTCGATTTCTCGTTTTTCTCCTACATAAAGCGAAAGCTTATTGATCTCGTTATTTAAATCTATCAATCGGTTTCCAACTAAATTTTGAAGTGCGATAGCAACTGGCGGAGCAATCGTCTTCCCATAAGACCTCACCAATCGATCAATCCAACTTGGAATAAAACGATCGGAAATTTCAGCGAATGCGACAACTGTCATTTTTTTAAATAAATCTTTAAAAATCTTTTTTCTCTGATCTACATTCTGAAAGAACGCTACAAAGATTGTCGTATCAATTGGAATCGATACGAACTCAGCAATTTTCTCAAGGTCGTTAGCTTTTAAAAGGTGAGCATCCTTTAAAATGACTAATCTTTTTTGTCCCATCATTGGAAGTGTTTCAATGGCCGCGCCTAAATCTGACACGTCGAGCTCTCCCCCATAAAAATGATCGAGATTAAAGTCAGCAAGTGAATCTTCAAAAACTTTGGCTTTGAGTTTCTGAATTGCATCTTCTGCCAAGAAAATTTCATCGCCATAAAAGAGGTAAAAGGGATGAGGCTCGCCTTTATCTAAATGCTTAGAAAACTGCTCATAATTCCAAGACGCCACTAGAAATTCTCCGTAAGTCGCTCATAAGCTTCTGCCATCATATCTTGAGACAGGATCTGAATGTTTTGAATTCTTGCGCTGTGATTATACAAAGGGTTGGCTGTATTAAGAACGCTCTTGGTAATGATCGGCGCAGTGTAACGTCTCTCACGATTAAAGGCACCTTCCCATAGAACTGCCATATCAGAGCTTCGAACAAGCTTAACATCGACAGTAACATAAATTGTATACCACCTTGCTAAAGCAGTTCCAGGTGCCAAGTCCTTAAAGCCTTCTGTTTCGCTAGTCACCTCTGTACCAAGACCATAAGAAATACTCGTGATCTCTCCAAGCAAGATGGCCTGAGACTCTTCCTTAGAAGTCACTCGAGCAAGACTGGATTTTTCTACTTCCATCATCATGGCTTGAGTAAAAAAAGTTTCAACTGACACTTCTTGTGACTTGTTTTTAAAAACTGGAACAGCAATAGCCTGATATCCACCCGGAATTCGTCTCTCAGGAGAACCAAAACGATAGGCACATGAAGTAGAAAGAGCTAATAGAAGTAATGCTGATAGAGATAATGATAACGAAACAAACTTTTTCATAAAAGCTATTGTGACCTTTCGGGATACAAAAAATAAAGCATTAAAGGCTTGATTACTCAAGGAAAACTTATAAAAATCTATTGTGGTCGGTACAATTAAAACCGGCAAAGGTAACTCAATGTTTTCATTCAAAAAGAATTCACAATCTTCGCCTAAAAATCATGCTTATCCCCTCATTATGACACCCGGTCCTGTGCTTGTTCCAGAAGCAATAATGAGAACACTAACCCTTCCGGTTATACACCACAGAACAAAGGCATTCGAAAGTGATTTAAAGTGGGTCCTCGATAATCTCCCTAGGATTTTTAAAACCAAAGAACGTGCTTATATTCTCACAAGTACCGGCTCTGGTGCGATGGAAGCGGCACTAGTTAACACAGTTTCTCCGGGAGAAAAAATATTGTGCATTATTGGTGGAAAGTTCGGAGAAAGATTTTCAGAAATTGCAAAGGCCTACAACATTCAAGTCGTCACTCACAACGTGGAGTGGGGAAAATCTTTTGAAGTTTCCGATATTGAAAAAATATTAAAGGAACATTCCGATATAAGAGCCATTACTTGCCAAGCTTGCGAAACCAGCACAGGTGCTTTAAACCCTATTCAAGAATTGGGAAAAATAGTCTCAAAAACGGATGCGATTCTTATAGTCGACGCGATCACCGCACTTGGCGCCACTGATCTTGACATGGACAGTTGGAACTTAGATATCGTAATCGGAGGATCTCAAAAAGCGTTTATGCTTCCAACGGGATTGTCACTCATTGCATTTTCTAAAAAAGCGATGAGAAAAACTGAATCTTGTAAAACTCCAAGATACTATTGGGATATTCGATTAGAAAAAAAGGCTAATGAAAAAAATCAAACTTACTTTAGCTCTCCAGTGACTCATGTGCGCGCTCTCAAAACAGCATTAGAAATTATTTTTAAAGTTGGAGAAAAAGACTTTATTCATCGTCACCTTTTAATCGCTGATGCCCTCCGTGAAGGTGGAAAAGCCCTTGGATTAGAAAGCTTTGCAGATAATCCTAGCCCTACCGTAACAACTTTTAAATTGGCCAGCGGGATTGATGGCGAAAAAGTACAAAAGATTATGCAAGAAACTCATAATATTTCCATCGCCGGAGGCCAAGATCACCTTAAAGGAAAGGTCATACGCATTGGACACATGGGCGCTATTGAAAAATCTCACCTCTTGCTGACTTTCGAAAAATTAGCTTTGACTTTGAACGAATTAGGAATGAATACAGATCTAAACAAAGCTCTTTCGATTATTTCAGAAAAGCTTAAAGACTTAAAACCTCTTCCTGATATCGATTAGTCTTGATTAGCATTGAATAGTTTTGATGAAGGGACCTATGAAGCCAAAGCTTTTAATCACAGATCGTTGCGCTATTGAAGCTGAAGCTTTGCTTAAAGCTCACTTCGAAGTTTCAAGATCTGAAACTCACATTCCAACGACGGCAGAGCTTGAAAATGTTGAAGCCCTTATCATTCGATCTCGCACAAAAATCACAAGAGAGTTTTTAGATCAGGCTCCAATCTTAAAATTAATCGTCACAAGTACGAGCGGTTACGACCATATTGATTTCGAAGAAACTACAAAAAGAAATATTAAAGTTTCATATACTCCTGAGGCCAACGCTCAAAGTACCGCAGAACTCACGATCATGTTGATGTTAAACTGCGCTCGAGAAATAAACCTCGCTAGTCAGATGATTCGAGATGGTCGTTGGATACGTACAGAAATTAAAGCTTTCGAATTGGGTAATAAAACTTTAGGAATTGTGGGATTGGGCAGAGTTGGTTCACGCGTGGCTAAAATTGCTAAAGCCATGGGAATGAAAATTTATGCTTACGATCCTTACAAAGAGGACAGTGTCTTTGCTGAACTGGGCGTGGAGCGATTGGGTTATACGGAAATTTTAAGAATGTGCAATGTGGTCAGCTATCACGTACCATCGACTAAAGAAACTTATCAAATGCTCAATCGAAGACTCTTTGAAGATATGCTTCCAGGAATGATCGTTATCAATGCTTGTCGTGGTGAAGTTATGAATGAACTTGATATTCTCTATGGACTTGATATTGGCGTTATAGAAAGAGCGGGGCTTGATGTTTTTGTGAAAGAACCTTTGCCTAAAGATTCACCATTTATTACTCACCCAAAAGTTATAACTACGCCACATATTGGAGCCACTACAGAAGAAGCATTTTTGGCCTCTAGCACAATGGCTGCTCATAAATGTATCGATTTCTTTTCCCGTCAAATCTTATCTGATGAGCTTCCAGCTCAATCGCCATGGTGGAAGTATCAGTTTCGAAGAAATTCTTAATTCCTCACTTGAATCATTGAAGTGACTCCGGTACTTCTTGTACGAAACACACATCGTAATGTTTCACTCCGGAAATTCCGCGCTTTGAGGATTTGACTTATGCCGTTGCGTGGACTTTTGAAATACCAACTCGTGGTACTCTCAGATCCGGAGCAACGAAGAGATAAGTCAGAGGCTTAATGCCGTTGGAGGTTCTGTGTCCGGGATTGTTGTTGTAGGCGCTCAATGGGGCGACGAAGGAAAAGGGAAAGTCGTCGACGTTTTTTCAGCACAAGCTGATTATGTGGTTAGATATCAAGGCGGTGCAAACGCTGGCCACACCCTAGTAGTAAATGGTAAAAAAACAATTCTACACCTTATTCCATCAGGAATTCTCCATCCTAAAGTGACTTGCATCATCGCCTCAGGTGTTGTGATTGATATTGAATTGATCCTTAATGAAATCAGAGCTCTTAAAGCGAGCGGGTTTATCGCAAGAGAAGGTCAGCTCCTCATCTCAGATGCGGCGACCATTATTCTTCCGTATCACAAAGAACTCGATCGCGCGCGCGAAGAGGCTCTGGGCAATGAAAAAATCGGAACGACTGGCAAAGGTATCGGCCCAGCTTACGAAGACCGAGCTTCAAGAAGAGCAATTTTACTCCAAGACATCTTTGATCCAAAAACACTGAAAGCAAAAATTGAGCGCTCTTTAGAAGAGAAAAATTATCTCCTCGCAAAATATGGGAAAGAGCCAATTAAGGCAGATGACATTTATGACCTCGCACTAAAATGTGCTGAAGAACTTAAGCCATTCCGCTGCGGGGACGCTTCTACACTGATTTTCAACGCTATGCGCGCAAGGAAACATGTCCTTTTTGAAGGTGCTCAAGGAACGCTTCTGGATTTATTGCATGGTACATATCCTTTTGTAACTTCTTCAGCAACGGTGGCTGGATCGGCTTGTATCGGAAGCGGTATAGGACCGACCGATATCTCGAAGGTCATTGGTATTATGAAGGCCTACAACACAAGAGTGGGATCGGGGCCTTTCCCAACAGAACTTGATAATGAAGTCGGCGAAAAGATCCGCGAAAACGGGGCAGAATTTGGCTCTACTACTGGGCGTGAGCGCCGTTGTGGTTGGTTGGACCTTGTAGCCCTTAAATACGCTATTCGAATCAATGGAATCTCTTCTCTGGCCCTTATGAAGCTTGATGTCCTCGATGACTTTGACGAAATACAAGTTGCTACTCACTATGAAATCGACGGCAAAATAGTCGATAATATGCCAACTTCTTTAGAACTCTTAGACAAGGCAAAGCCTGTTTATAAAAAGTTTAAAGGATGGAATCGCAAGCTCACAGAGATTCGATCACCTCGGGAACTGCCGCGTGAAGTGTCTGAATATGTTCAGTTTATAAGCACTGAAACGTCAATTCCAGTTGATGTAATCTCGGTGGGCCCAGATCGCGAGCAGACTCTTTGGATAAAACCATTATTCACTGATTAAAATGAATTTTAATCTTAAATTTCGTTGACTCAAGTTTAGAAAATAAATAACTTGGTCGCTCTTTGACGGAATAAATGGGCCAATAGCTCAGCTGGTAGAGCATATCCCTTTTAAGGATAGGGTCGAAGGTTCGAATCCTTCTTGGCTCACCATTTTTTCCTAAATTTCTCGGATGTTCCCATCGTCTAGTGGCCTAGGACACCTCCCTTTCACGGAGGATACAGGGGTTCAAATCCCCTTGGGAACGCCATTTTAAAAACAACAAAAGCTCACCCAGGTGAGCTTTTTTTATTTTTATTTATAGCTCTCATCGGGACTTTAAACAAAACGATGGCACCCCGTCTGGGGTTTACAAAAATAGCACGACGCTATTTTTGGACCGCGAAGCGGCTTTATCGGAGGAAAAGTTTTGGTCGCGATGGCCAAAATCAAATCCTTGGCGCTGTTTAGTTAATAAGTATGCAATCCCTTAGATCTCGCTCTTGACCGTCAATTGTTGCAGAGCCGTTTCCATCGTCTAAATACAAATTCACACTGATTGATTTGTCATTTGATTCAAAATACAAAAATACGTCTGAAACAGTTGTTACACCGTCTCGTTTTGTGTGTGGAAACGGAAGCTCTGAAGTCTGAAGTTGAACTTCATACTTTGCGCGCGAATCTTCATTCTCCTGAGCAGGCATATCTTTGCCTTTGATTAATGTGAGTGAATCGTCAGTACCATCGATTACACAACTAATGCTTGCAGTAGCAAATTGGAAACTGAAAAGAATTGCTAAAATCAATAATGTCTTCATAAAATCCTCCAAATTTTTAAATCATAAAACTTTGTTATCAGGAGATTCGTACACGTTGATACCATAAGTTCTAATGAAGAAATTACGATCAATTAACTGAGGAACCTTTATACGATATAGCATAAAGGAATATAAGGGATTTGATTCGGTCTAGATTCTTCAAATTAAGAATCATCTTAAAAGGCTTTTTCGATTTACCCGGAAAGCCCTTTATATGCAAGCGAGCGAGCATTTTTCGCTTTGTCCCTGCTTAAAATGACAAACTCATTGGCATCATTCCGATTTAGTCATATTATTTGGGTATGTTATGGACTAAAAAGTTATCCCCCGATCAACTGAATGATTTTTGCAAAAACACGATGTGCTCTCACACAGGCATGGAATTCACCGAAGTGGGCGATGACTACTTGGTAGCAAAAATGCCAGTGGATCATCGTACAATTCAGCCTGCCGGACTCCTTCTTGGAGGAGCTTCTGTCGCTCTTGGGGAAACATTAGGAAGTGTGGCGTCGGTTCTTTGCCTCAAGTCTAGTGATAAAATGCCAGTTGGAATTGAGATCAATGCCAATCACTTAAAAGCAACGACATCCGGATTTGTTTACGGAAAGGTAACTGCCATTCGAAGGGGCCAAAACCTACATGTCTGGAATATCGAGATCCGAAATGAAAAAGGTGATTTAACATGCGTCAGTCGCCTCACCTGCATGATCGTTGACAAAAAATAAAAAATTATTGCTCAAATTATTTCAATTGAGAAGCTTCGTTTTTATATAAAAGATCAAGCAGCGTTTTTAAAAAGACTGCTTAACGCTTGAAAGGCCTGTTTATCAACTTCGAAAGACTTTCTTTCGACAATTTTATTAAGAGCAGGTTTTAAAGAGAACACCTTTGTCTCTCGAAAGTTTTTCATCGCATAGTTACAGAATATGTCCGCGACATTTACAATTTTAGTAAATGGATGAATTTCGCTCTGGTCAATCCCTCTCGGATAGCCATTTCCTAAACAGTTCTCATGGTGCTCATATGCAACAAACGCGGCTTCTCTAGGAGCATTCTTCAAACTGTCTAAAATTTCCTTCCCTCTCACCGTGTGACTCTCATAGTGCCTCACCTCTTCAGAGGTAAACTTAAACCTGGGTTTTGTCAGGAGTTCCTTTGGAATTTCTTTTTTACCGATATCATGGAAGAGCCCAGAAAAAGCGAGCTTAAATAACAGAGACGAACTTTCCCATCCTATCTTTTTTGCAATTAGTACAGAAATAGCACTCACGCCCAAACTGTGCGCGTACAAATAGTCAGTGTGTTCATTTAAGCCCATCAATAAGCCTACTGCTTCATTATCTCGGCCAACTATTTCAATACTTGATTGCACAAACTGCTTCGCGTAATTGCACGCAGTTTGATCCAATTCATTTGAGAAGATTTGTTGAGAAAGGAGCTCTCCGGTATATTTGAAAAAACGATTCTTTTTTTCTGTATTAATAGAATCACTTTCTGCGATAGCTTTTGCAAGCTGAACGGAGAATCCTACCAGACTCGGAAAGTCATCTTTACTGACATGTAAGAACTTAATTCCCTTTTCTTTAAATAGGGCGATCTTATTTTCAGAAACTTTTCCACCCTTGTGAAGGATCTTGATATATTTTTCTTCGTTAAGTTTGATATAAACAGGACAAGATGCCTCTTTTTGCGATACAAAGTCCTCAATTGGAATAGGAAAAAACTCGATTTGTTCTTTTTTTACCACCAAAGAGTCAACTTTTTTTGGTACGATAATTCGTTCAATCTTTTCTTTGATTTCAATATCCGTAAATGGTTTTGCAATAAAATCTTCGACTCCAAGGGCGTGTGCTTTTTGCATCTCTAGAACATGAGAAAATCCAGTCATCAGTATCACGGGACATGGCTTGTTTTGCTTTATCCATTCCAAGAGGTCTACACCCGAGAAATGTGGCATCTGGATATCCGAAATGACAAGATCGAAGCTCTGAATCGACAAAATAGCCTTAGCCATCTTTCCATCTTCTGCAGTTACAACATCATAGGTTTCCGAGAGGAACTCCCTGAGTACCTCTCGGAAAGTTTTTTCATCCTCTACAATTAGAATTTTAGGCTTCAAATTGACATCCCATTAATATGGTTCGATAGAAACCTATCGTAAGATGTATAGAGTACTTAATACTATTTATTTAATATTAATAAACTATTAATATTCGTCCAGACTATAGTAGAAATTAGAATCCAATATTGATAATTGGTGAGACGGCGAAGAGTCCTTTGTGATGAAAGTTTACCAACCCAATTTGAATTCCCCGCAAATCTGTGGCTTCGTTAACTAGCCCAATTTGAAATCCATAAACTTTTTGAGCTTTGTTATAGATCCCCGCTTGTAATCCGTAAATCGTAGTGTGGCGACTGAGATTAACCAGAGCGAATTGAAGCCCGGTGACAGATGAACTGGCTTTATTCATATTGAGAATTCCGGCAAACTGCAAACCATAAACACTGGTCTTGTTGTTGTTCCAATTTGCTATTCCGGCAAGTTGCGTCCCTATTGCCGTTGTCGCCCCATTAGTATGGTTAAACCCCCCAGCAAGTGCAATACCGGTAAAAGTATGCGAAGTCATATTACCGATCACACCAAGATCAATACCGTAGAGGTCTCTTGAAGCTCCCCAGAGAACACTCACTCGAAATCCTGTAATCGTGTAGCTAGAAGGCGGAAATTGCACTGGTGGTACAATTCCTAGGCCGACAGGAGAAACTGCAGCCTCCGACGTTGAAAGATTTAATATAAAAACTAAAGATGCAAACGAAAGAACTAATCTATTTATCATCTGAATATTTTGACTGTAACCTTTTTGAAATGCAATACGAAGCCCGACGTTAGTCACGCGACTGAGGAAATATACCCTACTTATCAGTAATATCTTCGTCAGACTCTAGACAGTATTGCGCTTCGCCCAGATTACATGCTTGATTCTGATAGTAAATAACGTAGTCCTGTTTGAAGCCATATTGCTCTTTAAAGTTTAGTAGCTCAACACAGGCCTTCACATTATTACTTACACAATCTTGATGGAGTCGCTTTATATTCTCTTCGCTAACTGGAATTTGAGTGTCCGCAATAACTCGACGGGATTTGGGAACCTCAAAGGTCATAGCGCTCTCAATCTCGCTGTCACTGATGAATATCCTTAATATCATAACAAGGGCTATGCTGAGTGATGCCGCTCCCCCCAACACTCTTGCATAAAACCCTCTTTGTAATCGCTTAAGAACGTGATGCTCATGGGAATCCGCCAGAAACAATCTATGATTGCGAGAAGCAGCTATCACACCATAGACATCAAATTCCCTTTCAGTAATATTTTCGATCTTGGTTCTTTTTTTTGAAAGTTCTGCACCTAAGGAGTAACCGTCTTTTGCTTCGTCGTAAGTTACTTTGCCGTCTTTGTCCTTATCTAAAATAGCATCGAGATTTTTTAGACTAAAATTACTATAGTCGATAATTCGATTAGAAAAGTGAGTAAGCCCCATCGCCGTTATTTTTTTGTTTTCTGCATTGTATGTTTTAAAGTCGCCGGTGACGTAGATTGGGCAGCCTGTACGCACTTCTGTTTCGACAATTCGGTATCTCGGTGACAAAAATCCAGAGAAGCGACTTTTAGGTGGAAAATTCTTAATATCCTTTGGAAGCACATTATTGAGATAAAAATCGCATTCTTCCTTCTTGAGCGAAGACCATAGCTTTATTTGCGGCTCGCCCAATTCCATTTCTGCTGTAGATGGGTCCACAATAACTAAGCCAGTTGGGTCCATCACATAGAACGGATGAACAAATCCCTCAGAGAAAACTTTGACCCAAGCTTTTCTTCGGCTTCTTCCAGTGCCTACTGATTTTTCGACCTCTAGAGAGAACTTGTAATAGACCAACTCAAAACCTTTTACAGATTGCATACTTTTATTTATTGGCCAAGCAAATCCTTGAATCTCAACTAAACCTTGAGGCGCAGATGAGATTTTAGTGCGCGGAGTATCTTGAATCTTGCGGACTTTTTTATGTCGCACAATGGATTGCCATAAGAACACTGAACCCAAGATCAATAGAAAAACCGCAATCTTGAGATAGCCCTCACTAATTTGTAATCCCGTAAGCATTAAGTTCCTTTATGGAATTTTGGCAAATTCATATCTAATGACGGAGCGGATTTTTCTATTTCATCCACTTTATAAAGGTCTTGCTTTTTATAGTTGAGTAAACTTGCAACAAAGACATCAGGAAATTGATCAATTCGCGTATTGAAATTGGCGACTGTTTCATTATAAAGCTCTCTTCTGTCTGCAATCGTACTTTCGAGCTGAGATACACGATTTTGCAATTGAATAAAATTCTGATTGGATTTGAGCTCAGGATACTGTTCTCCAATGGCAATCACTCCACGAAGTGCAAAGCTCATTTCTTGCGAAGCCTTGATTTTGTCCTCAACAGATTGCGCGTGACCATAGTGTTTACGCGCTTCGATCAATTGCTGAAGGACACCAGCTTCATAACCTGTATATTGTTCGATCACCTTTACGAGCTGAGGAATCTCTTCATAACGCTGCTTTAAAATGACATCTATATTCGCCCAGGCTCTTTCGACTTGATTTCGTAAACTGATAAAGCCATTGTAGATATTGATTCCCATAATCCCTAGAACAATCCCTATTACACATACGAACACTACGCCCACTAATG
Organism: Pseudomonadota bacterium; assembly: GCA_023427925.1. Lineage (GTDB taxonomy): Bacteria > Bdellovibrionota > Bdellovibrionia > Bdellovibrionales > JAEYZS01 > JAEYZS01. The sequence continues at coordinate 13,191 of JAEYZS010000059.1, forward strand.
ATGCCATCTCTAAAGTCCTCCACACATTTTTTTATCGGTGTATTCTCTAAAAAAGCTAATGATGGTATTGGAATTATTAGATTTTATTTAAAATTTCGGCCCTTGAGATCGAGACGATGATTCCTTCTTGTCTGATTTTGGAACATTCAGCAACTTAAAAACAACTAAACTTGATAGGCCCAAAATCAAGACAACCATAATTGACTTTCCGCTAATGTCTAAAACTTGATCTTTATTTATCAAACCCAAGGACCAAAAAATTGCCACTATGGAGAAAAT
>JAEYZS010000093.1 GCA_023427925.1 Pseudomonadota bacterium
GTTTTCTATAGGACATCCACTTCGATCAATTTTGAGGTCAGAAACACACATTTTTTTATAAACAGCTCCCGGACTATTCAAACTGTCATCTGGGCCTTTTTCACTGTGTGTTCTGAAAAACCCACCGGCCAGCTCGCAACCCACAATATATACTACAGGTTCCGCGACAACTCCTTCTGCCATGACTGCGGTAGCGACACCCTCCTGGAGAATAACTTCAGTCACGTCCCCACCGCCTTTAGCAGCATTCATCTTTCCTCGACCTTTACTGCTCAGCATACGAACATCATCGCCCGATAACGCTCTCATTACACCTAAGCCATAAGTACCAGAATTATTTTTCACAAAAACTGTTGGCTTGTCTTTTATTCCACGCTTGTCGTAATTTTTCTGAATTCGAGCAATCATTTCGTCTACCTTATTGGCGACCATGTCTCTCGAATCAAGATTCTTAACATCAAACTCTGGGACCAGTTCCGTTTCTACTGTAAAAACCCATGGATCGATGCCAATGATGTTAGCAAACTCCGTTGCCAATTGGTTGAAGTATTTGAAGTGATCGCTTTTTTTCCGCTGATGCCATCCTAGTTCGCGAGGAGGATTAATTTTTATATCAAGTCCGGCTGCCCACTCTTCGTAGGAATTTGAAAAATCATTGTTACTGATGATTAAATCTGGCTTATAGCCGTCTGTTCCTAGCAGCTCTCCGTTTGCTTTCTTGAACGGATGAATTGTAATCTTCTGACCACTAGAAGACTCCACAACAAGTTCTTTTTCAGTGACGTTTGGTAGACAAACGCGAATTTCATAACCAGCACCTTCTATCATATGCAATATCCATCGTACATTCTCCCAATAGTATGCATTCTTCGTATGCTCTTCTGTGAGAAGTGCAATTTTTTTTACGGAGTTTCCGTAGGTACTTCGCAGGTAAGCTTTTGTAATTTCCGGAGCATGTTCTTTGTCTGTAGGACAAATATTGTTGAAGCCTGCCGGATAAACGTTTGCATCCACACTAACCACTTTATGATGAGAATCTCTTATATCTACACTAGTATAAAAAGGCATCTGAAGATGAGTTTTCTTACTCATGAGCCATTCGTCCACATTCTTGATGTTTGCGCAAATCAGATCGTGAATTTGTTTTTGAATCATAATTTTCCTTCGAGTTTTTTCGCTGATTGAATTTTTGTATATAATATTGAAGTTCCCAACACCGCTGCGGGCAACAAAATGAAATGTACAAATGGTATGAAGAGTATAACGCCCATGCACATCGCAAATCCAATAAACTCAGGTATATTGGCAAACAAAAATTTAACTCTTTGCCTCAACCCCTGCTCATCGTGTTCCATGGCGTAGTCCATACAGTCAAATGCCAAAATCATTACACTTAAAAAAAGCGCAATAGGCGAAACCACAGGAACCAGAGATGCGATAAATAAAAGCCCCGATATAATAAGCAAAAAAATTAACTTCAATATAGAAATCCGTAGCATTCTTAAAAAAGTAAATACATTTTCTTTTAAATTTCTTTCAGCCGGAATCAAATATCCAGACTGAATCATTACCCTTTGCGCCAGTGCAGTACATACCGGTATTGCTAAAAGCGATACGGCAAAAAATGTAATGAAATAAAGTACGATGCCTAAAACCAAAACCGTAAAAATATAAATTAAAGTTTTAATAAAAGCATTATAATCGCCAATATTAAACTTCATCGACCAACTTAAAACATCATCCACATAAAGGACGCCGACAACCAATCCCAATGTGTAAAGAGTCAGAGAAAGCAGTGCCGGTATTGCTCCAAGCAGGCGATAATTAGGATCTTTTTTTAATATCTTAATACCTTCAACAAAGGAGAGGACCCCGACTTTAAAGCGACTAATCATTCAGTGTCTCCTTCTACCGGGACAAATCGACCTTCCTTTTTAGGGTCTTGAAGCTTCTGAGCCTCTGGAGTCAAACCCTCTCCGACAGGTCTTTCGTTTATAATTTTATTCAACCCGGCTTTAATGTCTGAAAGATTCTTAAATATCTCCTGGTAGTCGGCTCTTTTCGATTTTTTTTGAATCACGGACTGAATTTCAAATTGATCAATATGATGAGCTAGAATCGTGCTCATATCTTTTTGCTTAGATTGTTTCAATCTTTTTGCCAAGACCTCGTCTTCGAGATTCTCCTGAGGGATATTATTTATAAAGTTAAAACTGCTTTGAAAATTATTAACCATTTGCTTAAAAGCATATTCTGAGAACGGCTGGACTTCTAACTCCATCACCATCATAAGATACTCTTGTGAATAGCTGATGGATTTCAAGTAGCTCGAAAAATCATGGATTTCCGATGCTTCACTACTCAAACTAGATAAGTAATTATTTGCAATTGTTCCCATTTGGAAAAGCGTTTCTGCATAATAGGCTTTTTTATTGAGTAGTGTGCCCTTATCTTTTTTTAAGGCATCAATGTATGTTTTAACTTTTTCATAATAAGTCTTTGCAACCGTCGCATCTCCAGTTCGCTCATAGGCAATCGCAAGACGGGCGGGGATTTCAAGCAAACTCAACTCGGAATTTACAATTGCACTCACTCTCAGAGCATCCTGATAAACAGCCACAGCCCTATCGTATTGTGATTTCATTTCGTAACAAAGACCAGATTGATATAACGAGTAAGCAAAAAGGCTATCCTTCACAGTCTTTCTTAGCTCAACAATCTTATTGAAAGTTTTTAAGCACTCGTCTGGTTTGCCGGAAATACGCTCTTCCTTTCCTCTTTGGTAAAGGTCATTGAGGGTTTGCTGAGCTCTAGGGATCCCCTCTTCCATTACGGGAGCCGAAGAACAAGCGGATAAGACAAAAAATAATAATACAAATGTGAATTTCATGACTGACCACCTACCATATCCATGGACTTAAATAATTTAGATAGTTTTTCTAAAGAAACCAGCTCATTTTGTTCCGGTGAAATCTGCGGTAGACTCCAAAACTCAACCAACTTGAAACCTCGAACATCCTTTTTCATAATACGTTTAATTTGAGAACTGTAAAATTCTTGTAAAGACTTTGAAAAGTGAAATAATTTTTCTTGCCCAACTGTCGACGGTTTAAAATCCTTCCACTCTGGTAATACTTTATTAATTATAATATGATGGACCTGAAAGCCCCTTCTTTTAAACTCACGCACAACTTCGTCTGCTTCTTGGAGTTTGGAGTCATCAATATTAGTAACAATAACAAACTGGGTATCGGAACCCATCATTAGGTTTTGAGTTTCTATTACGGTTTTCTGAATAGCTTCTCTCCAGCCGGATACAGTAGAAAAGAAAACTTGTAATTCGGATATGAACTCAGCTCCCGTAAGTTTCTCAAGTACTCCAACTGCAATGGAAGTGCCTTTATTTATAAATGAAAGGATGCCTCCCTGCTTTTTGTCATAGATTTTCATAAACCAATCGACAATTGGTCCTTTAAATAGATTAAAAATGACTTCAGGAGCTTGGATAAAATCCATCGTGTGTTGCGCAGGTGGTGTATCGAGTACTATCAGATCGAATTTTCCATTTTTATGAGCCTTGTTTAAAGCTTGAAGAGAAGTGAATTCTTGTGATCCGCTCAGTGATGTCGACAGCTCCTGGTAGAGCCGGTTGCTCAACATGACATCAGCCTCTTGCTTATTTGAAGAGTTTTCGCTAACAAATTGATCAAATATTTTTTTTGGTTCGATCATCGCAGCCCACAACTCTCCGCCTTCGGAGAACTTTTTAACTAGAGTTTCTTGTCCTGCCCAGTTATCTAACCCAAGACAAGTTGCCAGTCTCTTAGAGGGATCAATGGTGTATACCAAAACTTTTTTTCCCATCTCAGCAGCTTTAAATGCCAACGTTGCCGAGACTGTTGTTTTTCCAACCCCTCCGCTACCTGCACAGATTAAAATCTTACTTTTGAAAAGTTTTTGATCCAAATTGTTTAATGATCCGTTCATAATTTCGCCCCGCTCGATTTCAGCGTCTCAAAACTCTTAGATAGTTCGGCGACGAGTTCGTATTTATCATGGCTGAAAAAACAAAACGGAATAGGAATATATCCAGAATCCTTATCCCAAACTTTTTTAAGACAATCTCTCTGTTCCGCGAACATCTTTGCAAAATATTCGACAAAGTTTTTTTCAGAGGGAGATTTACAGTTTTTCAATTCACTGGCGAACTCCTCTGTGTTGAGCGGATAATTCAAAATCTGATTGCACACGATCGTCGAATTTAAATTGAGTTCGGATTTCAGTTGTTCTTTTAGCTCCAAGCCCTCTACTGTTGGAAGTTCTTCAGGCTTAATTACAATAATTTGCTGACATAGGTCAGGATCTTGAATCACTCGACGCATAGATTCGCTGTGTGCCCCCATGGGACCTTTTCGAATCACATGCGAAATCCCAAGAGGCGCCTTTAGAAGTGCCTTGTGATGTCCTGTTGCATAAGAATCTACAATGATGTGGTCATAATCGATTTTGGGTCCCACTTGCCTTGGTCCGCTCGTCGCCTTACCGAGGATGGCCAACTCCTTGAGAGCCGGAGCCGCTTGAATTAACTTTTGCATCATTTGATTACCAAAGAAAATATCGTAAAGCTTTTCGGACTTAATATAGAAGCTCACATACTCTTTCAATACCGCTTTGAAATCCCAAATCGCAACAAACAAATTCGCACGTATCTCAAGAGGCTGATAGGTCACTTGCTTAGCTTCTTCATTCATTTGAAAAAATTTCTCAAAAAAGCTTCTGTTTCCGAGTTCAACCAAGAGAACCTTTTTACCTTTGTTGGCAAGGTGTTGCGCCAAACTAGCGCTCACGACGGACTTGCCCACGCCTCCTTTTCCCGAGACGAAGATTATGGGCTTATAAGGGTTTAAAATCCTGTTTTCCACGTGTCATATTATGTGCCTGAAACGCTTAAAAGGGCAGCTATTCCTCTTGATTTTTTGTGGGTTTTCGCATACGGTCGAAGCCTTTAAAAATCAAAGTTAGGAGAGCTGGATGAAGGTTGAAAACGTATCCAAATTAGAAAAGAAAATGTCTTTTGAAATTTCGCCCGAAGAGGTCGCAAAGGCTTTTGAAAAGTCATACAAAGAAATTCAAAAAACTGCTGAGATCAAAGGCTTCCGTAAAGGAAAAGTTCCAATGGATAAGGTTAAAGCTTTATATTCAGACCGAGTTCAATCAAATGTTGTTCAAAGACTCGTTGAAGAAAATTTCTTTAAAGCTCTTGATGAAACCAAACTTGATCCAATCAATCAGCCACAGCTTGATATGAAACCTCTCGAAGAGGGAAAGCCGTTCGCATTTTCTCTTACCTTTGAAGTCCACCCTGAAGTCGAATTGAAAAAGTACGAAGGTCTTGAAGTTCAAAAAGAGCAACTTGCCCTTGATAACTCTCACGTTGATAAAACTCTTGAAAACATCCGTAAAAACCAAGCAGAAACAGTTGCTATACTCGAAGATCGCCCAGCTCAAAAAGGCGATATCGCTATAATTGATTTCGAAGGATTTGTTGATGGAGCACCTCTTGAAGGCGGAAAAGGAGAAAATCATTCGTTGGAATTGGGCTCAAATTCTTTTATCGAAGGATTTGAAGATGCCGTTGTTGGAATGAAAAATGGATCGCAAAAAACTGCAAACTTGAAGTTCCCTGAAACTTATCATGTAGCTGCCATTGCGGGAAAGCCAGTTGAGTTTAAGATCACTCTTAAAGAACTAAAGAAGCATTCTTTGCCAGAACTGGATGCCGCTTTCGCAGAAAAAATCGGATTTAAAACAGTTGAAGATCTCAAAGAAGCAATCTTAAAAGATTATACGGCAAGCGAAGAAAAAAGAATCCAGGAAGACTTCAAAAATCGACTTTTGAAAGAACTCACTTTAGCAAACCCTATTGAAGTTCCTCAGACTCTCCTTGAAAAACAAAAGGCCGCTCTCCAACAAGATATGAACCAACGAATGGGCCAAATGGGAATGAACGAACAACAATTCCAAGAATATGTCTCTAAGTGGGACAAAGACTTTACGGAAACAGCTACATTCATCGTCCAATCTAGCTATCTGGTAAGCAAAATTGCAGACAAAGAAAATTTAAATGCTACTCCAGATGATGTTAATAAAAAAATTCAATTCTATATACAGCAAACTGGAATTGAAGAAGAGAGAATCAAGCAGATTTACGATCAACCAGAAAATCGCAATAGACTTATGAACACAATCACTGAAGAAAAAGTTATTGAGTTCTTAACGTCAAAGGCAAAAGTTACTGAAGTTCCAAAAGAAAAGTTAAAATAAGATTTTACTTTATTGTTCTAAAAAAGATATCCAAGGAGACTTTCATCTCTTTGGATATTTTTTTATTGGGATATTCTTGAGTTACCTACATCATTTCGTCGTGTTCAAGAGGAGAAAGTGTAGTGGGCTTCAATTTCTACATGGAAGTTTATTTGGCGAACTAGATCTCCGTTTTTTGCTCGAAAATCAAACTTACATGTATGGTTATTTTTTAATAGTTTTAATTTCCGCTGGTGACGGTACAGCTTCTGCTTTCCTAAACACCTTAGAAGCTTTCAAATAATTAAAAGCTTGTGCGATTTGAAAGTCTTTTGCCAATAACTCATTTTTGCTATTCAAAGTGCTCGCTGGCGGGGCTTTCACGCGGAGGTCACGCTCCTTTTTACCCTTAAGATGTCTTGAAATATCCGCCTCTCTCCTAATATTTCTTTTCACAAGTGCTTTTTCATAAGCCTCAGGGTCAACATCATCCACAATAATATCTGGCCGAATGCCTTCTGCTTGAATTTCAGTGCCCTTTGGAGTGTAGTACCTTGCCACTGTAAGCTTTAGACCTGCGCCATCACCTAATTTAACCACGGATTGAACAGAACCTTTTCCGAAGCTTCTCTGGCCGAGAACCAGGGCTCGATTATTATCTTGTAGTGCTCCGGCCAAAATTTCACTCGCACTGGCCGAGTATTCATTTTGAACTATGATGACTGGATAGTCTTCTGTGCCTACAGATTTTTTTGCATAAATGACTTCCTTTTCTTTTTCGGAGCCATTTTGATTGCGTCCCATCGTGCTTACAATTATTCCCTCGTCTAAGAAGGCGTCAGCCATTTTCACAGCTTGGTCAAGTAATCCCCCTGGATTATTTCGCACATCTATGATTAACCCTCTAATTCTTCCATGCTTCTTTTTGTGTTCAGCAATTACTTTCACATAGTCAGAATAGGTATTTTCAATAAAACTAGTGATACGCAAGTAGAGGTAGCCATCTTGAAGATCCGTAGCCTTTACCGACTTGATTCTTATAACTCCTCTTTTCACATCAAATACTTTTGGTTTTTCAAAATCTTTTCTCATAATACCAAGCTTAATGATTACGCCATTTTTTCCTTTCATTTTTTGTGCCGCTTCCACTAGGCTGAGTCCCTTTGTGGATTCACCATTGATTGTCACAATCTTGTCGCCGGATTTTAATCCCGCTTTATATGCTGGCGTGTCTTCAATGGGTGAAATTATTGTGAGAACTTCGTCTTGAACACTGATTTCAATTCCAATTCCACCAAATTCTCCACTCGTCTCTTCTTGAAATTCCTTAAATATATCTGGTGGCAAATAATTTGTATGAGGATCTAGCTCACTCAACATTCCTTTGATCCCGCCTCGAATAAGTTTGGTGGCATCAACATCTTCGACATAATATCTTTGTATAAGGTTAAGAACTTTTGCAAAGACCTGAAGATCCTTATATTTTTCTTCTGCGTAAGAGGTTAAGCTCGATTTGGTAGATAGTTCCAACACGAAGAATAATCCCGCAACAATAAATAGCCACTTCCATATTTTCATCTGATTCTCCTTGTTGAGTCCTTATCAAGCCACGCAATCGGGTCTACAGGTTCAGAAAAATGTCTTAATTCAAAATAAAGGCCTTCACCAAAAAAAGGATGGCGGTTAACTGATTTCGCAACGATTTGTCCTTCGAAGACCTCATCTCCAATTTTAACTTGTGGCTCGCCTACGTATGAGTAAACAGAATAATAGTGATCCGAATGATCTACTATCACCGTATAGCCGCTGCTTTTAGAATAGTCCACGTGAGCAACCTTACCCTTTGCTATTGTTTTAATCTCAGCTAATGTTTCTGAGCTTATAAATAGACCTTTATGGCGAATTTGAGTCTTATATTTTGGATGAGAGAAGAAGCCATATTTTTGAGTAAGCTTCCCATCCACAGGCGTAGAGAGTTGGCCCTTGCGCTCAAAAAATAAGGGCTCAAAAAGGGTAGAAAGGAACTCTTCCCTCTTCATATCATCTTTAGAAAATTGTTTTATGTCACGAGTCTTTTTTTGCCTTATTTTTTGCAGTCGACTCAGAAGCTTGGACTTCTGATTCTCAATCTCAGCCAACATTAAGTTTTTTCTATCACTGCTTTTTTTGAGCTGCTCTTCTTTTTTTAAAATATCTTTTTCAAGCTGAGACAATGATTGTTGTTTCGCCAGCAGCTCCTGTTGCTTGGCCTTAAGGGTTTTAATGTTCTTAAAATAGGCCTTTAACAGAATGTAGTCTCTATCTGTTATATTCTTTAGAATCCTAAGGTTACGATCCATCTCGGATGGCGACTGGCTGGAAAAAACGACCTTCAAGACACTCATATCTTGAAATTTTAAAATGTAGAGAAGTCTTTTTTGAATTTCTATTTTTTGTGCCAGTATCCGTTGTTCCGCCGAATGTACGAGAGGATTGAGCTTTTCAATATGCTTTTGTGTATTCTCTTTCTTGATCAACAGTTTATTTTTCTCAGAGTTGATTCGCTTGATATCTTGCTGAGCTCTATAGATATCACTGAGCACATTTCTATTTTGTTCCTCTTTTTGTATGTAGTTCTGGCGATTTCTTTCATAAACATCTGCCGCACTATCTGTGGCCTGAGCAGAAAATACAAAAGTTGAAAGAATAATCGCTAACATCTCAAGCCTCTCCTCGAGAGCAACTAGAAGCCTGGGCCCATCCCGTATTCAGTTTTCGGATACAGAAGGCTGCGACAATGGCTCCCGTTAGAGTAGACAATATCAATAGACCTAAAATTTCAAAAAATCCAAAAAACCCAAAAAGATCGTTAAGTCCAAGATAAATCATTTCGGAAACAAAAAATTGATTTTGTATTGTCAGCAGGAAATAACTTGCGGCAAGTGCAATAGTGGACGCCAAAAGTGAAATTAAAGCTCCTTCAAATATATATGGCGCTTGGATCATCCCAGAAGTAGCCCCACACAGTTCAAAGATTTCAATTTCATCCCTTCTTCGTACTATGACAGTGTAAACTGTAAATCCAATTACAAATAGCGATCCTAAAACAAGCACACTCGAAATTGCCCATCCAATATTTTTTACCGAACCTACAAATATCGAAAAGTTTTCGACCCAATCTTGTCCGTAGGAAACGTCTTCAACCCCAGATAGCTTTTCAATTTTTTTAGATATGGTTTTGATATCGTTAAGATTTTTACCGGGGAGCATTGTCGCTACAATGCTTGAAGGAACAATATTTAGAAATTCTTTTTCATTTGCAAACTCAGGGATATACCGAGACATTTTACTAAAGAACTGATGGGCAGCATCTTCCTTTGTTACGACTTGAACATTTTTGAAATAGCGAAGTTCTTCCATTTGAAATTTAAGCTTTGATACATGTTCTTCAGAGAGAGATTCCTTTAAAAAGACATTCATTTCGACATTAGATCCCCAAGACATCAAAATCTTTTCCATATTTCCAAAAAAAAGATAGATAGAAAAGACTATCGTAAATGTCCCTGTTAATACAACAAGGGCACCCGTTTGTATCAATGGATGATGTCTCCAAGACCTAAAAAAATGGGTTAGCAAGGCTTTCATGTTTCTACCAACATTCCATCTTTAATAATGACGTGTTTTTTACTTTTTCTCTTCACCATGTCGTGGTCGTGAGTCGCCACAAACAAAGTCGTTCCATGTGCATTGATTCTTTCAAAGAGGTCCATAATTTCATAACTCAATTTTGGATCAAGATTTCCCGTCGGCTCATCCGCAATAAGAATTTCTGGCTCATGAATAAGCGCTCTTGCGATGGCTACTCTTTGCTTTTCTCCACCTGAAATTTGCTCAGGGAAGTAATCAAAGCGATCTTTTAAGCCTACGACATCTAAGATATCAAGAACTCGATTTCTAATTACATTCGAACTTAACCCCAATATTTTGAGAGGAAGAGAGACATTCTCAAGAATTGTATAGTCTTTTAAAAGTTTAAAATCCTGAAAAACAACTCCTATTTTTCTTCTGAAAAAAGGAACTTCCTTTGCGGTGATTTCATCAAGTCTGTAATCAGCGACCTGAATCTTTCCCGATGTAGGTTTGTCATAGGCCGATAGAAGCTTAAAGAGTGTTGTTTTTCCGGCTCCACTTGGACCCGTTATAAAGACAAAATCACCTTTTTGAATATCAATAGTTACATCTTTTAAGGCGTGAACGGGCCCTAAATAGGTCTTATAAACGTGATGGAAATGTATCATCCTTTAAG
>JAEYZS010000132.1 GCA_023427925.1 Pseudomonadota bacterium
TTTCAGAGTCAAATTACGCAAAATGTGGACCATCTTGTTCCGCGCACCTGAAGATAAAGAGGAATGATTTTGTATTTGACGGATAAATTCGGCTTTTGTCTTATCAAACTCAGCTTGGATTGTTTTCCACTCAGGGCTTGTCTTCCAAAGTGCTTCATTGAGTTCAGCACGCAATTCCCTTGTAATCTCTCCTGCCCTTTTGATTTCATCAAACTCTACATCTTTCTCATCTTTGCTTGTATAACCCGGAAGTTGTTTTTCGAGCCTCGCGAGTCTGACTTTATTAAATGCTTTTCTCCACTCGTCAGAGACCTTGCCCCACTTTTCTTGATCAGCAAGACGACCCTGCTCAGTATTGCTCTTCTTCATTTTCCGATATTCAGCGAGCTCTTGATAGTATCTAGTTTCGGCTAATGCCTTTTTCATATCCGGAGGCAAGTTATCTCGATATTTCAATCTTGCATCTAAATATCTCGCAAAATTCACCGAATCATTTTGATCATTGTCCCCGAATCGAAGTTGTATAACCTCCCCATTTGATAGAGGAACATCCATATTACCTAGGTTTTCAGCAGAATAAAGCTTTGAACAGAATCGATCAAAATGTACAGAGCAAGGTACGCGACTTTCATCTCGACAAGATTGATCCGTACAATTGAGTTGCTGCTGATTGTTGACGGCCTTAACAGCTTTCTGAACAGTTGTAACAGCTTCAACGACTGTGGAGTTACTATGTGCAGATTCTCCAATAACGAACAAAGTTATAATTAAAAAAAACCGCATAATATAATTATGCGGTCTTACTATCTCATTTACAATTAGACGTTAGTCTTAATCGAATTTATTTCATGTTTTGATTTACGAAATCCCAGTTAACAAGGTTCCAGAAAGCTTCGACGTACTTTGGACGAGCGTTTCTATAATCGATGTAATAAGCGTGTTCCCAAACATCGCAAGTAAGAAGCGCTGTCATTCCTTGAGTCATAGGAAGTTGTGCATTAGAAGTAGAGATAATTTTTAGATTTCCTTCCGCATCTTGAGCGAGCCAACCCCATCCTGATCCAAAAGTACCTACACAAGTGTTTGTGAATTGCTCTTTAAAATTTTCAAAAGAACCGAAAGTCACGTCGATTTTTTCAGCAAGCTTTCCAGTCGGTTTTCCACCACCTTTTGGCGACAAACAGTGCCAGTAGAAAGTGTGGTTCCAGATCTGAGCTGCTTGGTTAAAAACAGCGCCCTCTGAACTCTTAATCACTTCCTCTAAATCCATTGTTTCGTACTTCGTACCTTTTGCAAGTTCATTCAGCTTTACAACATAAGCGTTGTGATGTTTGCCGTGGTGAAATTCTAAAGTCTCCGCAGAAATATGCGGCTCAAGTGCGTTTTTTTCATATGGTAACGGTGGTAATTCAAATGCCATTTTTCAGTCTCCTTCAATTGTGATTTTAAGCTTTACCAGTTTGCCCCATTTTCAAGTGATGTTCAACTGCGCTAACTATTATGTTACGTTTTCTTGACGTTGTGTGATGGGGGTATTGCTGCGGTGGGGTCCCAAAAGGCGACGGGCACCTTTTAGGGGGTTAGGGAGTTGGGTTTGTGTTGGAGGATTAGACAGGCGTCTGCTGCGCTTGTTGCTGTTCCTGCTCCGGAGTTTAATGTTGAAAGCATATCAACTACGTTTCCTATGCTTCTGTTTCTTAGAAGAAATGTGAGTGCGTTTGATGACTCGTTTTGACCGTTAGCATTTGAAATATAAGAAGCCTTACTTTCTGAACCCGACACTGGTGTACCACCCACCCTGATCTTATTTGTAAAGCTAATATTTGAATCCCCCGAAATCACCGGAGCATTAAACATCAAGAAATAATCTCCTTGCGTATTTAAAGTCACACCACTTCCGCCCGCATGAGAATAATAAGCCCCATCCAACGCATCCGCCGTGCTCCATACGACTGCTTCCCCTGGAGTTACGTTCCAGTTTGCGCCTCCCGTGAGAGCGTCTCCGCGAGCAATAAAGAGCCCCGTCGAACTCACCCTCTCAAGAAAAATTGTCGCTCTATTTGTTGCGACCGGAATTGTTACGATTTCTTCTCCAGCTACGCCAACCGTTTCCACCGTCAGCACATCTCCTGCCGTTACACTTGGAATAGCGCCAAACCAATGAAGACTTGAAGTCGTATGTGTGGCTCCATTGATATAACCATGAGAAGCAATTCCATGAGGTACCATTACACCATTGAGTTTTACAATCAGCTTCACATTAACAGGAGATTCTGTAAGCGGATCACCATCATCTCCCAATTCCAGCGGTACATTGATTGCAGCCAAGTAGTGTCCACCTGAACTGAGCTCAATATTCTGTGAATCAACTCCATTATTGTGAGCAAATGCAGCCCCCTGCTCGGAATGCGTCCATTCTATCGGATGTGCAATGGATTGATTTACATTCGAAGAGTCAATAGTTTGAGTTCCTGTCGCAAAGAAAATATTTCGACCTGCATCCAAAAACTCCATCATGAGTGATGCAGACTCACTCACCGGAGTTGAAGTTGTTCCACCACTCGCACGGAAAACCGTAACATCAATAACATCATTGGCATTTAAATTTAGCATGGTTAAAAGATGAATTGATGCATTCCTATGAGATCCGTTATTACTCAAATAGCCACTCACCGAACGCCCCACATTCACGTTCACACCATTGACGCGCACATCAGCTCGAATTGCAATATTACTCCCATTCACAGAGTATGGAATATTTAAAGCGACAAGATAGTTTCCACTTACATTCACTCTTACCTGATGAGAATTGGTCGTTCTTGAATGTTCATAGTATGTGGAATGATATTCACTTAATCCCCACATCAATGACCGCAGCGTGGTCTGATTAAGATTGGTACTCGAGTTTGTTCCATTGGTCGTAGTCATCGTCGAATTTGTAAACCATCCCACACCCTCGGGGATCGAATAAGTTGTATAAGAAATTGAAGCTGGTGTACACGGCGATTGGTCACCTAGAGCGTTCTCTGCTCGCCCATAGTATGTCGTTGTCATATTATCCGCAGAGGCAACTGCAATATTAAATTGCCCATTAATATCGGCAACACCCGTCCCTACAGTAGCTCCCGAACAGTCTGGAGCATTATAAATATTCACCGTTGCAAATGCTTCCGCCTCACCTTCAATCTCAGGACTATTATGATCCGATGGTCCTTCAGGAGTGATCGAATGAAAGACCGGCATGATCGGTAGAGTTAAATCCGCTTGATGAACATAGGTGATATAATTTGCAGAACATGCTCCAACATTTCCGGCAATATCCGTTGCGCGACCATAGAATTTATTAATGGAATTAATTCCTACACTCGTCTGAACAGCAAACGCCCCACTTGCGTTGGCCTGAGCAGATCCTGCACTCGCACCCGAGCAGTCCTCTGTCGTAAAGAGTTCAACTGTGGCATCTGCTTCTGTTAACCCGTTGATAAATGGAGTTTGAGAATTAGATGGGGAAATTGGTGTTGTATCAGCAAATTGAGGTTCCGCCGGAGCTGTATTGTCTCGAATATAATTTACGTAAGTTGTGGAACACGGAGAATTATTTCCAGAAGCATCGGTCGATCGAGCATAAATATTCCAGTTCACGTTCGCACTGATATTGAGATCCAAACTAAAATCACCATTTGAATCGATAGTATTCGTTCCCGGTGTACGAATTCCAACCTGTGTAGTACAAGTGCTATTCCTAAAGAAAGTCACAGTTGTTCCAGGATCTCCTGTCCCTGAAATCGTAGGATACTGAAGCGTGGATGGTCCCGTCGGATTTATGGCAACGACAACAGGTCTTTCAGGAGGCGTTGTATCTACATTTTGGTAAACTATAGACGCTGTCGAGCATAAGCTCGTAAGGCCCGGTAATATTGAAATCCCTTTAAAAGTTGTAGTCGACAGTGGGTTTACAGCCACATCAATTTCAAAAACTCCAAGCGCACTCACACTCCCCGTGTAAGCTGGTGCTCCACTGCAATCGTTTGTAGTGTAGAGCTCGATTGTTGAATTGGGCACTGATTGCCCCAGAATACGTGTTGTTAATGATTCCGACGGAGAAGCTGGAGTTGTTGATATGAAAGCAACTTGATTTGCTGTTGGTGTTGAAGTCTCGATATATGTTGCAAAAGTTGTTGAACAGCTACTCTCATAAGCCCCATTAAAAGCTTTTGCGTAAATTGATGTCGTGACGTTATCTTGTACCGTTGCCTGTACAGAAAACGTGCCGTCTTCTATCGAATTGCCAATTCCAATTTGCGTAGTGCACGCACTATCTGAGTAAAGCTTAATCAAAACAAGCTTCTGTGCGGTGCCATTGACCATCGGAGAGTTATTGTTTGCAGGCCCAATCGGAGTTGTAGAGGTTACCACTGGTCTTGTCACAGTGACATTGTGTGCAGGTGTTCCGCTACTTTGCTCTTCCTTTTTACAAGCAGAAATAGCAAAAATCAGAAGGAATATAGCATAAAAAGCGACATTGCCCATATTCTATAAGTATTCCACTATGCTTAATATTTATAAAGAGAGGATTGCTTACCCAGGTCTTAATTAGGGAATTCTCTAAGACAACTAGCCCTTGGTATTAATCGTAATGATATCTTCCCGACCAATCGTTGTCTTCAGCAGACCTGTTCCAAAGAGAGTTTTCAGAACCGAGAATTGCTCTAAATAGGAATCGAATATCCGCCCATTGAGACTTTTCGATCAATCGCACAGGAACCGAAACTACTCTGCGATCTTTTTCAAAAACCAATGATTTTGCATTAGAGTCAAAGTGTACTTGAAACCCACCGACATTAAGCTCAACGAGAACTTTTTTTGCGAGCTCTTGTTGCTCTTGAGACATTTTTGAATCAATCAAGGTTAACATTTTTGATTCCTTAGTTTTTTAATTTATTGATTAACTTCCAAATCAAAACAGAACTTGAACCTGCAAGTAAAGTTTTAATAATTCCACCAACAACAAATGGGTAAAAACCTTTTTCTAAAACGTTTTCAATTCCCACGTATTGAGAGAGCCATAACAAACCAGGAGCAAAAATCAAAAGCTGACCAAGCAGCATTACAGAAAGACTTCTAACTAATGTTCTATCCCAACCCTTTTCAGTAAACTTACCAACAACATATGCGCAAAGTGCAAATCCAAAAATATAACCGCCCGTTGCACCCATTAAGAACTGTAAGCCACCTGAATTTTCAGAAAAGACTGGAAATCCAATAGCTCCGTAGAGAATGTAAAGCATAACAGATAGCACAGACCGACGTGCACCTAACAATGATCCCACCACTAGCACTGAGAGCGTTTGCCCTGTAATTGGTACTGGAGTAAATGGCAAAGTAATATAAATTTGAGCACCTAGAACGATCAATAAACTGCCCATAACAACAGCCAATGTATTGATTAGGGTATTGTTTCTAAGTCCGCCAATAACTGAGTCTAACATTGATGGGTAAAGCACTTTTGATTGCATAAAATCTCCATTATTCGAATAGCTCTACAGTATGTGTCATTATGTCTTGTGGCAATATTAAGCTTCATGCGTTAATTTCTACGTATGAAACTTCCAGCTGTTTTTTTTACACTTGCCTTTGTCGCCCTTTCTTTAAACACCATACATGCGTATGGAGCGGAAACCAAAAACCCTCATACACTCATTGTCGGTTTGGATGGGATTAGTTATCAAACTGTATTAAAAATGCATCAAAGCGGCCACTTTAAGAAGTTTCAAAAGCCCATCCCCATGGTAGCAACATTCCCTTCGATTTCTGATCCCAATTGGGCACATATTTTGAGAGCTCCCGTTGAAAATAATTACACACGCGCGGGCTTTGAAATGACTAAAAATAGCGACGGCACCATAGGAAAAGAATTTGGGACCATCATTGACCACCTTACCAAACCTCCTCAGTTTGAAAAAAAGTTTGATTACAAGGCCGAGGGCTTTTTTGAACATTTGATGACAATGGCGCTTTCAGAAACTTCGGCATTCCTGTGGACAGAATCTTTACTTCGCTACCTCCTCAATCCAAAAAATCTTAAAAACAAAAATACCACAAAAGCTTTCATCATAAATACGGACATAATTTCGCACGTAGGTGGTGAAAATAAAGTCATTGAGTATCTAAAAACTTTAGATAACAAAATCGAAGCTTTAAAAGTGAATTTCAAAGAGACCCACGGTCGAAACTTAAAAGTGGTATTAGTGAGTGATCACGGCAATCACTTTAAAAAGCCAACTGCCATTGATTATAAAAAACCGCTCGAAGAAAAGGGCTATTTCCAAAGATCAAGCTTAAAAGAAAAAACGGACTATGCTTTTGTAGCTCCAGAAATAATTTCTTTTGGTGCTTTTTATACTCTACCTGGAGCCGAAGCAAGTTTTGCAAAAGAGATGGCAAATGTTAAAGGCGTGCACGTCGCACTTATCCTTAATTCTCCAAATACGATTCACGTTTTTTCAAAGTCCGGTATGAGTAGGATTAATGTTAACCCTACTAAAAAGACTATCGCTTACGAAGTTCTATCTGGCGACGATCCTTTTAACCACATCAGGTACTTCAAAAATAAAAAGCAACTTACCTGGTCTGAATATTTCAAAATCTCATTCGAAAGTGATTATCCCAATGCTCTCGTGAGAGCCTGGGAAGGCTTTTATAAAAATGCAAAAAATCCCGCTTCAGTTTTAGTCAGTGCGGAATTAGGATATGTCTTTACGAATATGACTTTACAGATTCTTACCGCTGTGAGCGGAGTTCAGTCGACTCACGGTTCATTCCATAAAGAAGAAAGTTTTGGAGTGATTATGTCCACACTTCCACTTTCGGAGGAAGCTTCCACAAGCTTTGGTTTTAAAGACTTGATCAAATAGGTTATATACAAAGTGTTAGACACCGCCGCTACAACACAAAATAATTAGCGGCAAATATAGTACTGTGTAAGCCCGTTTTCTTCGACTCGACAACCACCGGGTACCGGAACTGAGGTACAAGACGCTCCGCCTGATGCACAGTAAGCCGGGCACTCATCCGCACAATCCCCTACACCAAGGCCACCGCCCCCACCGCCACCACAATTACACCGAACTATCCATGGATCACAAACGACTGGTAGGCCCATACCATCTTGAGTAATACGACCAGTTCGCAATTGCCCCGGATTGGAACAAGAGGCTCCTATAATCGTCGGATCAGTTATAGTACAACCGGTAGCTGGGCCCGGTGAGCAATCCACACATTCCCAGGTGCAACTTCCTGGAGGTGGGGGCGGAGGCGGAGGTGTAGTTACATTTCCTCCAACCCTTACCGCCTGGTATATTCAGCGGGAATTTGCACTAGCTTCAGCTTGAGCACATTCCGCTGTTGATATCCAAGGTGGACATAGAGCAACTCTTAAACAGCTTCCGTTTATTCTATCTACATTCGTACATCGTTGGCAGCGAGGATCGTTGGATCCTACACAACCCGTTGCGGAATTTCCGATTCTGTTAATTTGTGCTTGTCCAGTATTAGCTCGGCAGAAGGGATTAGTTAAACAGTCCGCATCGTTCGGACCACTGCCACCAGTCTGAGCAATTGCTTTGTCTGGAATTAACCAGCCTAAGAAACTTGGTGGCTGAAGTTGCGCATTCAATCCGTCACTAATTTGATTTGCCACAGCTGGAACATTTTTAGCCACAGTGGTATCAAAAAAATTATCTAATCTGCCATACCAACTTCTAAGCTTTGGTTTTTCAATACGAGCCACTTTCTCGTTTTTTTCAAGCTCGACTTCCCCGTTATGATCGATGGAACCAGGATTTGCAGTGCCTTCGTGTTGACTGCACGAACTTCTTCGAGTTTGTCCGTAACTTCCTTCCACATTGTAGGTACAATAATAGTCCGAGTTATTTGCGTATTTATTTAAGTTCCCACTTTTAACACACACAGCATGGGTGAGTTCTCCAGGAACTGCATTTCCGATTCCTTCAATTTGCCTTACATTCGGCAGACACACTCGTGTACAATCCAACCATCTAGCAGTTGTTCCGGCGGGGCATGAGCCACCGCTATCGAGAGCCATACCCAAAACTCGGGCCTCAATCACAGCTCGCCCTAGATCCTCCATTACATAACCCATCTGATAACCAATTCGAATTCGTTCTTGATATTTGGCTCTGTTCTCAAT
>JAEYZS010000160.1 GCA_023427925.1 Pseudomonadota bacterium
GGAAATAGCTGTAGCGGCAAAAGCATTTTGAGAAATAATAGAAAAGACTAAAACCAGATAAAGTAAGCACCTCATAAAAACCCCACATTCTCAGCCATAATTTTAGTTAAGAATAGTGAGAATCCACAGACAAAAATCACTGATTGAAAGAATTTCTTATGACATTTTGAACTTTTTTATTCAGGCGGGCTGACAAATTTTGGCAACAAACGCCACGTTGCCTATAATTAATACTTTTCAGATTTCTCTTTGAATTCGGGTTTGGCTACGCCCTTGTGGCAGGAGTAGCAATCGACCTTCGCTGAAAAAGTGTTTTTGAATTTATCATTGATCATGTCGACCATTTCCATGTGGGCTTTGGCGACTTGATGAGCCTTTTTAGAGGCGTCCCGATAGTTTTTGGAATCATGGCAATGAACACAGGTGACGCCCAGTTGTCGTGAAATCACAATCATTTGTTCTCGGTACTTCTCCCAAGCTTCCCACGGTTCGAGCTGCTTTTGCGTGGGTTTTTTGCTGTCAGAACCGGCAGCCTTAGCTTTTGCTGGAGCTTTTTGAGCTGAGTTTTGTGACTGGGCTTCGATGACCAGAGCAAACAGGCCCAATAATAAGCAAATAGCAGCGGTGCGTTTAAGCTTTTGAGTTGTACTCTTCATACCAAAATTCTTTAATATTTTCGGTAATAACACAAGCCCATATTGACTCGTCGATGGCTTATGTTACTTCTAATAACCATAAAATTAACTCCGCAGACAGTGAGTTTGCGGCGTATCAAGACGGCAGAGATCACATCCAGTGACCGAGGCCAGGAGATCTAAATGGAAATCAAAAAGCTTACAGACCTTTCAACGCTTGTGTCTTTGTGCAAGCGCAGGGGATTCGTTTTTCAAAGTTCAGAAATCTATGGTGGACTCAACTCGTGCTGGGATTACGGTCCTCTCGGAATCGAGCTCAAACTCAACGTAAAAAAAGCCTGGTGGGATGCCATGACCAATCGAGATGATATCGTTGGGATTGATGCATCCATCCTGATGGCTCCACAAGTTTGGAAGGCCTCAGGACACGTTGATGGTTTTTCTGATCCACTTGTTGAGTGTAAGTCATGTAAAACTCGCCATCGAGTAGACAAAATGAAAGATCCAAAGGTTTGCGATAGCTGCGGAAGCAAAGACCTCACAGAGCCAAGAAACTTCAATTTGATGTTTAAGACCTTCATGGGACCTGTCGAAGAGTCTGCAAACGTTGTTTACCTTCGTCCGGAAACAGCTCAAGGGATCTACGTCAACTTTGAAAACGTTCAAGTGACTGCACGTAAAAAGATTCCATTTGGGATTGCTCAAATCGGAAAGGCATTTAGAAATGAAATCACTCCAGGGAACTTTATCTTTAGAACTCGTGAGTTTGAACAGATGGAGATGCAATATTTTGTAAAACCAGGAACCGATGATCAATTTATGAATCAGTGGAAAGAGATTCGACATTCTTTCTATTCTAGAATTGGTTTTGATCCAAACAATTTGAGATTCCATCCGCACGGGCCGGGAGAGTTAGCTCACTACGCGAAAGATGCGTATGATATCGAGTTCCAATTCCCATTTGGGTGGCATGAGCTCGAAGGGATTCACAATAGAACTGATTTCGATTTAAAAAACCACCAAGAACTTTCTAAAAAGAAACTCGAATATTTCGAAGAAGCGACAAAAGAAAAATTCATTCCATATGTTGTCGAAACATCGGCAGGCTGTGATCGTATGATTCTCGCAAGCTTGTGTGATGCTTATCGCGAAGAACATGTTACAAAAGATGGTGCAACGGATGTCAGAATCGTTCTCGGGTTCCACCCGGATCTTGCTCCAATTAAAGTTGCATATTTACCGCTTTCAAAGAAACCAGAGTTAATGGATATTGCAAATAAACTAAGAAGCGACCTATCTCACTACAAATCTCAATATGACGATGCTGGAAGTATCGGAAAAAGATATCGCAGACAGGATGAGGCTGGTACTCCACTGTGTGTGACAATCGACTTTGATACGATCAACGACCAAAAGGTGACTGTTCGTCACAGAGATTCAATGAAGCAAGACCGAGTGGCGATTGCTGAGTTGGATCAATATATCAGAGACGCATTTAAAAATTATAAAAGATTTAGTTTTTAATTTTAATTTAATGATGGAGAAATAAATGCAGATGCAAACAAGCACAACGACTCCAAGAAAATTTATCTATACCTTTGGCGCAGGGAAAGCTGAGGGAAACGCTCAAATGAAAAACACCTTGGGCGGTAAGGGTGCAAATTTAGCGGAGATGGCCTCTCTAGGATTGTTGGTCCCACCAGGATTTACGATCTCAACGGATATTTGTACAGAGTTCTATAAGAACGACAAAAAACTTCCCGAGTACGTGAAGGAAAGTGCACTCGCCGCCCTCAGAACTATTGAACAAGAAATCGGGAAAAAGTTTGGTGACTCAAAAAGTCCACTCCTCGTGAGTGTGCGCTCAGGAGCAAGAGCAAGTATGCCAGGGATGATGGATACGATCTTAAACTTAGGATTAAATGATCAAACGGTTGAAGGTCTTGCGAGTACTTCAAACAATCCTCGCTTTGCATGGGATTCTTACCGTCGATTTATTCAGATGTATTCCAATGTCGTAATGGGAATGAATCACTCCATGCTTGAAATGCATTTGGACGAACTCAAGGAAACTAAAGGTTATAAGTCAGATACAGATATGACTGCTGAGGACCTAAAGCATCTTGTTAAAGAATACAAAAAACAAATTGTGGAAGACCTAGGAGTGAAGTTTCCGGAAGATCCTTATGAGCAGCTCTGGGGCGCAATTTCCGCGGTATTTAGAAGCTGGCATACACTAAGAGCAAAAACTTACAGACAACTTCACGACATCCCAGAAGAGTGGGGTACGGCAGTGAACGTCCAATCCATGGTCTTTGGTAACCTGGGAGAGGATTCTGCAACTGGAGTTTGTTTTACAAGAAACCCATCTACTGGTGAAAAAATGTTCTATGGAGAGTTTTTGATCAATGCCCAAGGTGAAGACGTTGTGGCAGGGCTTAGAACACCTCAGCCAATTTCAAAGGCTGAGGCTGCAGGCACAGGTTTAAAGTCACTAGAAGAAGTTATGCCTGAGTGCTTTAAGCAGCTATGCGATATTCAACAGAAACTTGAAACTCACTATCGAGATATGCAAGACATCGAGTTTACGATTGAAAAAGGTCGTCTCTGGATGCTTCAAACAAGAAACGGTAAGCGTACAGCAAAAGCTGCACTTAAGATTGCATGTGATTTATTGGATCAAAAATTAATTTCTGAAGAAGAAGCTCTATTGAGACTGGATCCGTCTTCATTGAATCAATTGCTACACCCAACTTTAGATCCTAAAGTTAAAAAAACATTGCTTGCAAAAGGATTGCCGGCATCTCCTGGAGCAGCTTCGGGTCAAATCGTATTTACATCTGAAGACACAGAAGCATTTAAAGAAAAGGGAATCAAAACGATTCTCGTAAGAATTGAAACTTCACCCGAAGATATTACTGGTATGATTGCTTCTCAAGGTATTCTTACAACTCGTGGCGGGATGACTTCTCATGCCGCAGTGGTTGCCAGAGGTATGGGAAAGTCTTGTGTGGCTGGTTGTGGTGAAATTGAAGTTTCTTACTCCAAGGAAGAGATGCGAGTTGGAGATAAAGTTTTTAAAAAAGGTGACGTCATTACTCTAGACGGGGCTACAGGCGAAGTCTTCGAAGGAGAAGTTAAGACTATTGATGCGGATTTGAGTGGTGAATTTGAACGAGTAATGAAACTTGCTGACAAATACAGAACTCTCAATATCAGAACCAATGCCGATACTCCTGCCGACTCTCAAACAGCTCGTAAGTTTGGTGCTGAGGGCATTGGCCTTTGTAGAACTGAGCATATGTTCTTTGATG
>JAEYZS010000180.1 GCA_023427925.1 Pseudomonadota bacterium
GATGAAGCTCGCCCCACGACTTCTCAGCTTGTTGTTGGCCAATTGACGACTTTAAGATAACCCCTCATCTAGAAAAGTCAAAGCGAACAAGTTCCTCTCTTTTGAAGCCGGTTTAACACCAATGTTGAGCCGGCTTTTTTTTATTCTTTTGCTCGGATTGCCTTAGCGCCGAGTTTTTGTAGCTTTTCTTCGAGTTTTTCGTAGCCGCGATCAAGATGATAAACTCTCAAAACTTGAGTTTCACCTTGAGCTGCAAGCCCCGCCAAGATTAAAGATGCTGAGGCACGAAGATCTGTTGCCATTACTGGCGCTCCCTTAAGTAAGCCGGGACGACCCCGAACAATCGCAACTTGAGTTCGAGAAGTAATATCTGCATTCATACGCACAAGCTCTTGCACATGCATAAATCTATTCTCAAAAATATTTTCTGAAATAATACTCGTACCATTTGCCACAGTCATCAACGCCATAAATTGGGCTTGGAGGTCCGTTGCAAAGCCCGGATAAGGAGAAGTCTGTACATCAACACCTTTCCATCCAGAGCTCTTCCCGACTGTAATTGTGTCTTTTTCGGTATTGATTTTAAATCCACTCTCTCTCATTTTCGCAATTAGAGCATCTAAATGAGCGGGAACACATTTAGTGACTGTCACTTCACCGCCCGTAATGGCTCCTGCGATCAAAAGAGTTCCGGCTTCAATACGATCTGGAATTACCGAATGTTCTGATGCAGATAATTTTTCAACACCAGTCACCTTAAGAACGCTTGTTCCGATTCCTTCAATTTTTGCTCCCATCTTAACAAGATAGTTTGCAAGGTCATCGACTTCGGGTTCTTTTGCGGCGTTCTCAATAGTAGTTACACCGTCGGCCAACACCGCTGCCATCAAACCATTTTCTGTTCCGCCAACAGTTACACCGTCAAAAACAATATTTGCACCCTTTAGCTTTTTAGATCGCGCAATGACATAACCTTCTTGAATATCAATTTCAGCACCTAAGGTTTTCATTGCATCAAGATGTTTATCGATTGGGCGCGTTCCAATAGCACAACCACCGGGCAGACTCACTACGGCCTCACCGTATCGAGCAAGGAGTGGGCCTAGGCATAGAATCGACGCTCTCATCTTTCGAACAAGATCGTAAGGTGCTTTTCTAATCAACTCACCTTTACATTCAACAATAAAGTTTTCACCTTCCCAGCTTACTTTAGCGCCTAAATGTTCCAACAACACTTGAGTGGAGTTAATGTCTTGAAGCTTTGGAACGTTTTTGAAAACATGCTTTCCATCGGCCAGAAGTGTTGCAAACAAAAGCGGGAGTGCAGAATTTTTTGCTCCGCCTGTATGAATTTCACCGTTAAGTTGACGTTGACCTTGTATTACTATTTTGTCCATATGATTTTCCTGTTTACTTTCTCATGGCGCAGCCTAGAGAACAAGGTTGGCTTAGTTCATCGTTTTTGTCAAAAGGGTCTTTTTAAAACAAATAACAAAGCGATCTAATCCAGCATAGTCTTTAACCACTTCGCATTCTTCAAAGAGTCCGCTTTCGCTTATAATCTTTAATGCGCTTTGGCCTTGAGAAGCGCCGATCTCAAAAATCCATAAACCTTTATCTTTTAGCAATGACCCTGCTAGATTTGTCCAGTTTGATATTTTTTCCAGCCCTTCGCTTTCGCAATAGAGAGCCTCTTGAGGTTCGTATTTTTTAACGTTAGGTTCTACAAGTGAATCGTCTTTAGATATGTACGGTGGGTTTGAGATCACAACGTCAAACGATCCGCCAAAGCCTTTTTCTCTTAGAAACTCAAAGTCCTTATAGCTGAGCTTGTCAGCATCTTTTTTAAAAACTTCAATTTTATCGATTACTCCAAGATTTTTTGCGTTTATTGATGTCGTCTCTATTGCCTTGTCAGAAATGTCGACCGAAACACATTTGATTCTAAAGACTTCTTTTAAGAGCGAGACTCCAATACACCCGGAACCACAGCCGATATCCAGCACCCTAATTTCTTGTTCATTTTTAGAATTCTCAATCCAATGAAGAGCGTATTCCACTAACAGCTCTGTTTCAGGTCTCGGAATAAGAACTCCGGGTTGTACAAAAAAGGTATAATTTAAAAAATCTTTTTTGTTGATAATATAGGATACGGGCTCGCCTTGAATTCTCCGCTCTATTTTTTGAAGACACTCGGTCAAATCCTCTGGGGAAAGCTCTTTTTTAGAGTTTACATAGAGATCTGTGCGCCTACATTGCAAGACATCTGCAATAATCACTTCTGCATCAAGTCTAGCCGAAGGACTTTTTTCCTTAAGAAAGGATGCTGCTGATAAAATCAAATCTGCGATTTTAATTTTAGAGTTCCTTTAGTTATGGCCTTGAGACATTTTTAGGGCTTCAGTCTGATAGTGCGTTACAAGTGGCTCGATCATAAGATCTAAAGCACCTTCCATCAAGGCATCAATCTGATAAACAGTGTGGTTAATTCTATGGTCGGTTACGCGCGATTGAGGAAAGTTGTAAGTACGAATTCTTTCTGATCTATCTCCCGTACCAATCTGCGCTAAGCGCTTGTCAGAAGCATCTTTAATTTGTTTTTGCTCTTCGGCGTCTCTTATTCTCGCCGCCAAAATTTTAATCGCTTTGTTTTTGTTTTTGAGCTGTGACTTTTCATCCTGACAAATTACAACTGTATTGGTCGGTAAATGTGTCACGCGAACTGCAGAATCCGTTGTATTTACAGATTGACCGCCTGAACCGCCCGCTCTAAAAACATCGATCTTCAAATCATTGGGGTTAATATTGATCTCAACTTCATCCACTTCGGGCAAAACTGCGACAGTAATCGTAGACGTGTGTACGCGACCTTGAGTTTCGGTCTTTGGAACACGTTGAACTCTATGAACACCACTTTCATACTTGAGTTTGCTATACACTTTTTCACCATTGATACTTGCAATGACTTCTTTGAACCCACCCACTGGTGATGCAGAAGTGGACATTAGTTCAACTGTCCATCTGTTTTTTTGAGCATAATGTGTATAGGCTCTAAAAAGCTCTTCGGAAAAGAGGGATGCTTCATCGCCCCCTGCTCCCGCACGAATTTCAAGAATAATATTTTTGTCGTCGTTTGGATCTTTAGGTAAGAGCAAAATTTTGAGTTGATTAGAAAGTTCTTCAACTCTTTTTTCTAAAGACGGCAACTCTTCCTTTGCCATTGCTCTTAGTTCCGGATCTTTTTCCTCTTCTAGGATGGTTTTGTTGTCTTTTCTATCTTGATCTGTTTTTTTGTATTCGCGATACACGTCTACAATCTCTTTAAGAGTTGAGTACTCTTTCATGATTTGAGCGTATTTTTTAGTATCACTAATGACGTTAGGATCTAAGATTTGCTGGGCTACGCCCTCATATTTTTTTTCAACATCGTCGAGTCTTTTAAACATACGAGGGCTTAAACCACTTCTGGGAATTTAAGAAATTATTTACGAGCGAAGTTAGCGTAACGTTTTTTGAACTTATCTACGCGGCCTTCGGTATCAACAAGTTTTTGCTTTCCTGTATAGAACGGATGGCAGTTGCTGCAAATATCTACGCGCAAGTCTTTCTTAGTAGATTTTGTAGTGAATGTGTTTCCGCATACGCAAGCAACATTACAATCAAAATATTCTGGATGGATGTCTGGTTTCATAGCATTTCCTTTATCAATTTGCCGGTTTCAATTCGGCATAGAACTGGTGTTTCTCTCACTTTTTTTTAGTAAAATCAAGTTATTGGGCGAATTTTTCAAACCTGGACCCCCCTTCTCTTGTATACACAGAGTTATCCACATTGATATTGGGTAGGCGCAACAGCCGGTATGTGACCGGCCGCGTCTTTAATAGAACCTAATTAATTAGTCATTTCAATAGCTTATTTGCCGCCCATATTGGCAAGGAACTCGGTATTGGACTTTGTTTCCGAAAGTTTACCCAAAATGAACTCCATACTATCCACAACGTTCATTGGCGCCAAAACCTTTCTTAGGATCCAAATACGGTTCAAATCGCCCTTATCAACCAATAGATCTTCCTTCCGCGTGCCCGATTTATTGATATCCATACACGGGAAGATACGCTTTTCCATTAGCTTTCTATCAAGGTGAATTTCCGCATTACCTGTACCTTTAAATTCCTCGAAGATCACTTCGTCCATCTTTGAACCTGTATCGATAAGTGCCGTAGCAATAATTGTTAAGCTGCCGCCCTCTTCAACATTTCTTGCGGCACCAAAGAATCTTTTCGGTTTATGAAGGGCGTTGGAGTCCACACCACCAGATAAGATTTTTCCAGAAGGAGGAACAACAGTGTTATATGCTCTTGCAAGTCTTGTAATGGAATCAAGTAGGATAACAACATCATGTTTATGTTCAACAAGACGTTTTGCTTTTTCGATAACCATTTCCGCCACCTGAACGTGACGTGTAGGCGGTTCATCAAACGTAGATGAAACAACTTCGCCCTTAACACTTCTCAACATATCTGTAACCTCTTCAGGTCTTTCATCGATGAGAAGAACGATCAATTTTACTTCAGGATGATTTTTTGAAATCGCATTTGCAATTTCTTGCATCAAAACAGTTTTACCCGTTCTTGGTGGAGCGACAATCAATGCTCTTTGCCCTTTTCCGAGAGGAGACATGAGGTCTACTACTCTTGTCGTATAATTGTTTGGTGCATACTCTAGCTTTAATCTCTCTTCTGGATAAAGCGGAGTTAAGTTATCAAATAGTATTTTGTCTTTGGCTTTCTCTGGCGATTCGTGGTTCAGTGTTTCAATCTTTAGAAGCGCGAAATATCTCTCACCATCTTTTGGAGGGCGAACGGTTCCACTTACTGTATCTCCAGTTCTCAATCCAATTCTTCTGATTTGCGAAGGGCTCACATAAATATCATCGGGACCCGGAAGGTAGTTATAGTCTGGAGACCTTAAGAAACCATAACCATCAGGTAGGATTTCAAGAACTCCGTGACCATAAATATCACCGAAACGAGCTGCGCGCTTTAGGATTTCGAAGATCATATCTTGTCTTCTCATACCCGCAGCGTGTGCAATTCCTAATTTCGTAGCAAGCTCTAAAAGTTGAGTGATGTTTTTAGTTTTAAGATCTTTAGAATTAAGCTCTTTTCTTTCTTCTTCAGTAAGTTGAATCTGAACTTCTTCTTGTGATTCTTCCTCACCATTTCCGTTGTCGTGGCCATTATTGCCAAGTGACTCTTCATCTCTGTCTTTACGGAAATTTCTTCTATCGTGTCTATCATTATCACGACCGCCTCTGCCGTTTCTATCATTGCGGTCTCTTCTGTGATTGTCGTTTCGAGTTTCTCGGCTTTCTTTTTGGGCTTCAGGAGCTTCTTTTGGAGCGTCTTTTACCGATTCGGACTTTTCTTCAGAGCTTGCTTCTTTGGCCGGCGCATCAGGCTTTTTCGCGCGGAATGACTTTTTCTTAGGTCCTTCATCAGCATTTTTATTTTCATCAGACATTTAGAGTTTACTCCTTTTTAGATTGAACCTTATTTTAAATATAAATATGGGATGTAATTGATTTACCAATGAGATCTTTTGGATTTTATTGATGATGTCCTTGGATCCCTCTATTTTCTTCAGAATGAGGATTTTGTCAATGGGGATTTCTAAATTCTATCTAAGTATTTAATACTTAAAGCAATTTTTCTGCTCATGAGACACAAAATGTATCAAAATGAGAATGCTAAAATTACACAATAAAATACCGATATAGCTATATCTTAGGAGTTAACAATGATGGAACCAGCTAAAACGCCAGCAAGAAGAATCCCTCTTCAGATGGATATCAGCTATAAGAAATCTTATGCCCGCCAGGACTCTAAAGGTATTCTTTCTAACATCAGCATCACTGGAGCCTTTTTAAAAACAGATACAACCAGGGTACAAATCGGCGAAAAAGTCGTCTTGTACTTTGAGATCAGCGGTCGCAGACGAAAGATCCAAGCAAATATCGTTTGGAAAAACGAGGTCGGTGCCGGGCTCAATTTTATGC
>JAEYZS010000250.1 GCA_023427925.1 Pseudomonadota bacterium
CGGTAAGGCATCTAATATTGATGCTACAAAGATGAAAGAATTCTTTGACGGCAAAGACATGGGGCAGGTCCTCAATGAGATTGCTGATCCAAATTGGGTTGATCCAAAAAAAATGAGAAGACCCGAATCGAAAATGGATAAAGACGCTTTCTTAAAGCTCATGCTGACGCAATTAAAATACCAAGATCCAATGAATCCATTGGAATCTCATGAGATGGCAGCTCAGCTTGCTCAGTTCTCGCAACTTGAACAGTTATCAAACATCGATGAAAGTGTTAAGGGTCTAAAAACGGCTCAAGAACCAATGTCCAATTACCAGGCTTTAAACTTTATCGGAAAATCTATTTCTGCGGATACTGAAAAAATCATCAGAAACAAAGGGGATAACGCACATGACTTGCGATTCTCCCTTCCGCAGGCAGCAAGAGAAGTAACAGTTAAAGTTATGGACGAGACAGGTGAAGTTGTGAAAACAGTTAAAGCCACAAATCTAAAGCGTGGTGAAAATAAATTAACTTGGAACGGTACCAAAAATGATGGTTACCCAGCATTCTCAGGAAACTATACAATTTCTGTAGAGGGTATTTCTGAAGCAGGACAAAAAATCTCGGGTAGGACAAATTTCTCAGGAGTAGTTACCGGACTGAATTATTCTCCTGAGGGGCCTATTCTAATGGTAGGAGATCAAAAAATTCGTTTGGGAGATGTAAAAAGAATCGAAGACTTGAATGAGAAAATGGCTCAAGAAGTTAGAGAGCAAGGAATGCAAGCTCCAGAACAAAACAAAGCGGTTAATCCTGCAGTGGGACCGCAGGCAAAAGCTTCCCAGCCTCAAGAATTGAAAACAGCTGAGGCAAAAGAAGTTCCTGGAGCTCCTGAGAGAAAGAAAGGTAACATAGGAAGTGTACCGATGAGTGGCGAATTGCTGGACACTCTAGTAAAAGAAACAGGTTTAAAGAGTTAATTAAATGATTAAGAACTTGAACACGATACAGCCTAATTCCCAAGTCGTTCCTTCGCAAGGAGGAATTGGCAAAGGCATTTCCCAAAAAGATGGGGAACTATTTAGAGGACTCTTAGATAAAGAGTTAACTCGAGATTTAGGAGTATCAAAACCTCAAGCGTCGCAAGCGGCTGAAGGATTAAAGTTTTCAAATCATGCAATTGAAAGAATGCAATCTAGAGGGATCAAGTTTGGTCCTGAAGATATGAAGAGATTAAACGAGGCAGTGGATAAAGCGATCCAAAAGGGATCAAAAGAAACTCTCGTTATAATGGGGGAAAGTGCTTTTGTTGTGAGTGCAAAAAATAAAACTGTGATCACAGCAATGGATAAAAACCAAATGAAAGAAAATGTGTTTACGAATATCGATAGCACAGTTTTCATGGGTTGACATAGGGTTTGAGTATTAAAAGTTAATAAAAACAGGGCTGGACCCGCAAGGGGGGCCCTCCAACTCTGAACAGAAAGTTCAGAAAGAACTGCGAAGAGATTTTTAATTAAATCGAGGCGCGAGGATTCGAAAATATCGGAGCATAGCTGTAAGCTAGGTGAGATTTTTCGAAACCGAAGCAACGAAGAGTTAATTAAAAAGATTGAGCAGATGACAGGAGGTCATATGAGCGTACTTTCATCAATGCTGACAGGTGTGTCAGGTTTAACAGCGCAAGGTGAGGCGTTAGGTGTTATCGGGGATAACATTGCAAACTCACAAACAAACGGTTTCAAATATTCAAGAGCTGAGTTCCAAGATATCGTATCTAAGAACTTAAAAGGTATTCTTGGTGGTAACCAAATCGGTCGTGGTGTGAAGATCGGTGCCGTTAACCCAATCATGATCCAAGGTAACATTGATCAAACTGAAAAAGCGACTGACTTAGCTATTTCTGGTGACGGTTACTTCGTTCTAAGAGGATCTGATGGTGAAACATTCACAAGAGACGGTTCATTCCACTTTGACAAAGACGGATTCCTAGTTACAAACGACGACAGAAGAGTTCAAGGTTATCAAACTGACGAAAGAGGAAGATTAATCAATCAAATCGGTGATATCAGATTCCCGAAAGCTTTAGTTCCTGCAAAAGCGACTAAAGAAGTATCTGTTCACCTAAACTTAGATTCACGAGAAGTCATTGGTAAAACTTTTGATCCAAAAGATCCGCACGCCACTTCAAACTACTCAACAGGTATTGAGGTTTACGACTCTCAGGGTACTAAGCACTTAGTAACGCTATTCTTTAACAAGACTGCGGACAGAACATGGGAATACCGCGGGATGGTTGATGGTAAAGAAATCACCAACGGTAAAGAAGGTGAAATGTCTGAAGTCATCAAGGGTAAAATCACATTCAATGTTGACGGTATCCTGGATACAGAAGAAATCACTGCTCAAAACTTTAACTTTAAAGGTGGCGCATTACAAGGCCAACAAATTAAGCTAGATTTCGGTGATTCATTAACAACAGATAAAGGTAAAGGTATTGTTGGTTCTAAACAATACGGAAAAGAATCAGACTTAATCACTTGGAAGCAAGACGGTGCTGCAGCAGGTACAATCACAAACTTGTCATTCAATGATGATGGTGTATTGACTGCACTTTATAGCAACGGTCAAGCTGAGGATTTAGCACAAGTTGTATTGTCTAAATTTGAAAACGCTGAAGGTCTATATAAACTCGGTAACAACAGATTTAAGCAATCTAGAAACTCTGGAGAAGCTTCTATCGGTAAGCCGGGTTCAAACGGAAGAGGAACATTGCAAGCAAAGTCTCTCGAGAAGTCAACTGTGGACTTAGCGCTAGAGTTCGTAAAACTCATCCAAAACCAAAGAGCGTTCCAAGCAAACGCTAAGACGATTACAACAACTGACGAGTTACTCGCAGAAGTAATCAACCTTAAGAGATAATTAATCTTTTAAGACCTATAATCTCGATCATATGACCCATGCTTAGAGTTCGAAGGCCACACACCTTCAAGCTCTAAGCATTTTTTTCATGATGACTCTTAAAAGAAAAAAATTATGAAAAAATAGTAATAAGTTATTTTGATGTAACCTGTTTAACCATACTCGGAAGCTCTATCCATCTATAAAAATATTTCCGAAACAAAAATCCTAACAAACTCACATTGACAAAATTTACGTAAAAGTTGAGGAATAGCTCACTTTAAGGAATTTATGCGTTTTTGGATCTTTATATTTACATTTATTTTTGTCTTCCAAGCCAACTCGTCTTGCGGAGATATCATAACGGTGTACGATGGCAAGCCCACTTGGTTTGGACTAGACAGCTACTCTTATTACAGACAAGCGATCAAATCGAATTGTGATGTCGTAAATACGATTGCTCGCTGTGGGTTTCATATGCGAGTAGAAATGAGTGCAATCAATTGTTCATCCTATTTGGACCAAGTAAAGGCTTTGGAGGCATTTTTAGATACAGTGGATATTGTAGAACGGAAGTCCTTGGCAGAAGAGGCATACCAGGTCGCAATTGCAAATAAGTCCATAAATAGTATCAAGTTTCTTGCAGAGAATTATCAAAAAGACTTCGATTCTATATACTCTAAAGCTGAAGGTGAATTTAAGATCCAGTTGGAAATTCTTATGGTTTCTAAAACAGAAAAAAGAAGATCTGACTTTTTGTCGGTAACAGCTTGTAAGATGACGTCAGAAGAAGTTGTGGAATTCTATTTTATTTCGAGGAGATTGCTTCAGTCAAATAGTGGGGATACGGGTTTAAGAAATTTCGTAAAAAGTTTGGATTCCATTCGCACATATAGTGGCTATCAATTGCTTCAAAAAAATTGCTCTCGCGGAGTATCCACAGCCTCACACTAGGTC
>JAEYZS010000253.1 GCA_023427925.1 Pseudomonadota bacterium
ACCAAGAAATCGGCCGTAAAAAAAACATCCGCAATAGCCAAGAAGAAGAAGTCGACCAAAAAAAAGGCTCAAAAAAAGAAAGCCACTCTGTCAGCCTCAAAAGAGCTAGTTACAACCATTCACACCCCAGAGGTCCTCGATTTAAATTTGCCTCTGGTCACGCCTTCGGTGGAAGTCGCTCAAGAACCCGGCTTAGTTCCTTCGGATCCTTTATCTCAATATTTAGCTGAGATTCGCAAATATCCTCTTCTGACAGCGGAAGAAGAGCGCGAACTAGCCGTGAAATATTTTGAAAAAGGTGATCCGCTTGCGGCGGAAAAATTAGTAACAAGCAATCTTCGATTCGTTGTTAAAATTGCTCTTGAATACGCAAAGATGGGAGCAAAACTCATGGATCTAATCCAAGAAGGAAACGTAGGGCTAATGCACGCAGTAAAGGAATACAATCCTTACAAAGGTGTAAAGCTTATCACATATGCCGTGTGGTGGATTAGAGGATATATTCGAGAGTTTTTATTAAAGCAGTACTCCATGGTAAAAATTGGAACAACTCAAAATCAGAAAAAACTTTTCTACAACCTCGAGAAAGAAAAACAAAAACTTTTGGCCGAAGGAGAGAATTCTACGACAGCTCTCCTCAGTTCCCGCTTAGGTATCCCTGAAAAAGATATTGAACTAATGGAACAACGAATGAGCGGAAAAGATATTTCTCTCGATGCTCCCCTTGATGACGAAGGCAACACTCACCTTATAGATATTCAAAAGGACGCAAGTAATCCCGAAGCAGAACTTGAAGTCCTAGAGCTCATCGATCTTCTTAAAGAAAAAATCGAAGAAATCAAACCTTCTCTCAATGAGAAGGAACTCGATATTCTTGAAAATAGAATTTTAGCCGATGAGCCAAAAACTCTCCAAGAAATCGGAGACAAATATGGCATTACAAGAGAGCGCACTCGTCAGCTCGAAGAGCGGTTATTGAAAAACCTCAAAGAAAAATTCCTCGCTATTGCGCACGAAAGCATTTCTGAACGCATCCAAGACCCAGAATA
Source organism: Pseudomonadota bacterium (assembly GCA_023427925.1). Lineage (GTDB taxonomy): Bacteria > Bdellovibrionota > Bdellovibrionia > Bdellovibrionales > JAEYZS01 > JAEYZS01. The sequence goes on from JAEYZS010000253.1 coordinate 1,050, forward strand.
GTTTATAGTTCATCTAAGTTTTTCTTCTAGACTCTCTAGATTTTTCAAAGCCGTATACTTCCTACAACGATATTCTTTATACAATCCCGATACTTTCATACAAAAGACTACGACTACTGATAATTTGAACTCTACCGAAAGAGGGGTCTTAAGGTATGTGGGCGTGGGGCTTACTTACAATATTGATCAGTTTGATCACACAAATGTCTCATGGATCCGACTTCAATGATGAAGGCGGCGGAACAATTGTCCCAAAATCAAAATATCCGCAAGTCATCCAAATAAAAACTGAACAAGGTGCTTGTACCGCAACGATCGTTGGACCCAACGTTATTCTAACAGCTGCTCACTGTGGCTACGAAAAAGATGAGAACTACGAAAATGTGATTCCAGAGGGAAAAAAGGGATGGTTTTATTTGAATGATGAAAAGTATGAATTTACGTTTTTACCCTCCTCTAGAATTTCTAAAGACATTCGAATGGGGAAAGCTCCAGACCTTTCCGTTGGTATCACAGCTCAAGCAATTTCAAACATTCGACCACTTTCAATAAACTTCAAAGCGCCTTCGACTCAAATGTTGATAGGATTAGGGTACGGATGTGTTTCGGGATCTCTAACGGAAACTCTATTAAAAACCAAAGAACTGGATGCTCTAAAGCGATATATGATTTCATTTGATGATTCTCGCAATACATATGCGTGCACAGGAGATTCAGGGGGCCCTACTCTGGCAATTAGAGACAAGCATCTTGAAGTGATCGGCGTTCACGTGGGAACAGATCTTTTAAAAGAGACTCGAGACGTCAGATCGGATAGTTCCCAGTTTATTACCTTCATTACTTCCATTGCAGATCAACACAATCTCAAAATCTGTGGCCATAATACCGAATGCAATAAGTTCACAAGTAACAACTAACCCACTGGAGTTAGAACATAAATTGCATTATAAAACCATTAAGCGAGCCCGTATTCAAATTAAGGGCAATTTAAGAGGATTTCATGCGGTTTATAGTAACGTTTTTAGGCCTATTTTCACTGACTTGTATATCTTATTCACAGGCACAAAATTCGAATAATTTCCACTACGAAGAGATCAGCGCAAACCGCGCGCAAGCCATCCAAATGATCCAACAAGTTTCCGGGCGCATTATCGAAGTCTATAATCACAAAGATTATATAGAAGTCCAAAGCGCTTGCATTGGAACCTTAATCAAAAAAGACACCGTACTGACCGCTGGACATTGCTTCGATTACAACTATGTGATGAAAGGTGAAGACAAAGAAAAATTTGAGCGTGAAAGGCAAAACACGGAAATTTATTTTGATATCGACGGAGTTACAAGCAAGGATCTCGACCGACAAATTCTTAAACTCACCGAAGAAACTGGAGTAATTACTGGAAACAATATTAAAATCGCACTAGCGATTTTAGAAAAGCTACCTAAAATAACAGAACAGAATCTATTCCGAGGTTACATCGAAAACAAATTTACTTCGTATAGGTACTTTCAGCCGACCTCCATGAGAGAACTTGGTTTAATTTCAGAAAGTCAGTCACTTATTGAGCCTCAGAGCATTATTAACGATCTTGCGCTCGCTAAACTCTCAAAATCTATTGATACGCCTATTGCATTAATTTCTGAGTATATTTATGACATGGATGTGTTTGTGGCGGGTTATGCGAGTGGACCGATAGATTCTCGGTTAGCCGTGTACGAATGTTTCTCAGGAGACATTCCCTATGACAGCCTCACTCACGATCACATAACAAAAATCAATAAAGCTCAGATATCTATCAATAATCTAAGACAAGTTGTGGGTTATGATACGAAAGCCGACATCTCTGTTCTTGAAGAAACAAAAAAGCTAAATTTAGAGGAAATCCAAAAACTTGATATTGTAAAAAATGACGGAATTCTCGCTGAATGCCCCACTGGAATTATCACGTGGGGATTTTCTGGTGGCCCCATTTTCACCATCAAAAATGATAAAGTTCACATCGTTGGAGTAACTAGCACAGTAGATAGAAGATACGGAAAAATAGGTCAACTCATCCTAGCCCCGAGAGCCACGAAAATAAAATCACACCATCAGTAAGCGTACTTCTGCAACGAAACTTGTGGATGAAAAGCTCGCGCTAGGAGGCAGCTTCTTCGTTCATTTCGAACTGTGTTGCTAACTTCCCACGCAATCTCGAGACTGCCTGAGCATGGAGCTGAGACACGCGCGACTCAGTCACTCGCAACACTTGCCCGATCTCTTTTAGATTGAGATCTTCGTAATAGTATAGTGAAAGAACGAGCCTTTGTTTCTCTGGGAGTTCTTCGATGGCTTTAGTGACGACTTCTTTAACAGCTTTTAGGTTTAGCTGGTTAAATGGATTCGAAAACTTGCAACCTTCAAGTAGATTTAAAATTGATTTTTTGTCGACGTTTGAGAATGTAGCAGCTTCGTCAATTGATAAAAGAGAGACTGGTCTCACTTGATTTACAAGTCCGTGGAACTCATCCATAGACATATTGAGAGCACTTGCGACTTCTTCTTCTGTTGCGATTCTTCCTAGATCGGATTCTAATTTTACCATAGTACGATCAAGAAGCTTTGCCTTGTCTCTTACTGAACGAGGTACCCAATCCTGGGCTCTCAACTCATCTAGAATAGCACCGCGGATTCTGAATTCAGCGTAAGTTTTGAATGTGTTGTCACGGGTAGGATCATATTTTTCAATCGCATCCATTAATCCGATTACGCCAGAAGAAATCAAATCATCCAGTTCAATATTCGCAGGAAGTCTTACTGCAATCTTTTGCGCGATAAATTTAATGAGTGGAGCATACTCCAATATCAATTTATCTTTTTGTTGCGCAGTAAGCTTTGTAGGACTTTCTTTATACTTTTTAAGTAACGGCGAATTTTTTTTCATCTCTTCCCCTAAAAAAATAAGCTGTGCTTATTTAACCCCAGTCATTATTTTATCAAACTGATACCATTTCACCTAATAAAATTTGGTCTATGCCACACCAAAGAGGTGGTTCCAAAAAAACTTCATTCCTCCGTGGATCTCCTCGATATCACTCGCATTATGCAATTGTTTTGCTATGTTTTTGATACCTAGACTCGACGGAGAGTGAGGTGACGAAACAGTCACCAATTGTTGTGCTTTTGTTGCTCTTCTTAGACTTGTATCCATTGGGATGCTACCTTTGTAGTCGAGGCTCACATTCAAAAACTTTTCTGAGACATCACTCATTCTCTTATAGAGAGCCAAACCTTCAGCTTCATCGCGAACAAAATTCGCAATAATTGAAAATCTGTTGAGCTTATAAGTCTTGTGTAACACCTTTATAAGTGCGTAGGAATCTGTTAAGCTCGCAGGATCTGGAGTTACGATAATGTTTCTCTCATGCGCACAAGAGTTTAGATATAATACGTTGTCATCAATTCCCGGTGCCGTATCAATCAGCAAATAGTCAAAATGCATTGGAAGATTTGTAACTTGGTCCAATAAGAATTGTCTTTGTATGTCTGTAATTTTTTGTAACTCTCGGATTCCACTGCCACCTGAAAGAAGATAGACATTCGGATGTAGCTCAGAAATCACATCGGTGAGCGAAGTATCGCCTTCAAGAGCGGACAGTATGTTTTTGTGAACTTGCTTTCCAAACATGATATCCACGTTTGCCATACCGAGATCACCATCAAGAATCAGTACTCTTTTTCCTTGTTGCGCAAGTGTAATTGCTAAATTACTTACCAGAGTAGTCTTACCCACTCCACCTTTACCTGAAGTGATAGTTAATGTTCTAGTCAGCGGACTGTTAGTTGCAGCTTCTAATCCTGTATTGAACGCGCTTGACATTTGTTTTTCTCTCCCCTTTTTTCAACCTCTTATGAAGGCTCTTATTATTTCAA
>JAEYZS010000066.1 GCA_023427925.1 Pseudomonadota bacterium
CGGTAAGACGGTCCGTTGTAAGCTGAGGGAACTGGAGCCCCTGCACTTGAACGTTGTGCAACTCCAAGCCAGGGCTAGGCACGAGAGAAAATTTTAGATCTTCAAATTTTACAAAAATTTGATTTTGCGTAAGCTTTGCAACTTGAGTGGTAACAAACGTACCTAGATCCCCAAATGGAAAAAGTAAAAATAGAAAAATAAAGTAGGCGACCAATCCAATAAAAACTTTCTTTTTATTGTGCTTAAGAAAATTCAATATCATTCTTAAATACTTCATCTATCTTCTCGGTCTACTAGGTCTATTGTTTTCTCCACCAGATGGAGTCGCTTCTTTCACGGAAAAACTAGATACTCTGAACTGCACATCATAATAATGAACATCAGCTTCAGTGGCCTTCATGTTAAAGCTCAATACTTTGACAAGAGGGGAGATTCGATCCAATTCAAATCCGATATCTACGATTTGCTTGAGTGTAAGTTGCTTTAAAGATGCTTCAATACCTGAAGCAGTGATTTGAGCGGGGATGAGGTTTGATCCTTGAGGATTTGTAAACTGCGATTCTGTCAATGACGAGATCTGCTCTTTTCCTAGCCCCTTTTCAGCTAAAATTCTTTCGACACGTCCTCTTAAGTCCGCAGCCGAAGTACCAATATTGCTGGCAGGAAGAGTTTTAACGTCTTGGGAAACTTCTAATAACTCGGAAATAGTTCCTTTAGTGTCTTCGAACTCAGAAACTGAAGTCTGAGAAGTCGTAAACCACGCGAGCGGAATGCTAAAGGCAATAAAGAATATCATAAAGAATGCAGAGAAGATAACAAGCTTCTGACCACGCGGCGGAAGGTTGTCGTACTTTTCTTTTAGAGAAATATATGTATCAGTTTCTTGGAATTGGTCCCATCGAGCAAGGAGAGTGTCTTTTAACTGATCAAGCGCTTCTCTGAGTTTATCCATCACTTCACCTTCCTGTTGACCCTAAAGCTCAAGTGAAACACAAGGCGGCCATCTGTTGAAGTTAAGTTTGGAGGTAACTCTTGGAGTTTTTTATCAGTTGCCAAATTTCTCAAGAGACTCTTCATTGTATTAAGTTGATCCTGCGAGCTGATTTCACCTTGCATAGTTACGGTTTCGCTCTGAACAGAAAACTGACGAATATCTACGGGAAGATTTCTTCTTTGAGGCAGCGTGCTTGAAATTTTATTTATAATATCCAAGGGTGAGGTGATTTCTTTTAGATCAGAAAGCTTTTGATAATCACTGATTTCTTTTTTCTTTTCTCGCAAATATGTTCGAATCGCGCCCGGACGAGCCTGAGCACCCCTTAAACCTACAGCAGGTGAGCGAGCAACTGTCGAAAGCGTAGTGTCGGCTTTATCGACGAGTGAAAGTGCAAGCATCTCTCTTCCATAGGAGTAAATCATAAATAGTACTAAAGCAGCAGACACATACTGTATCGTGGTTTTCCACTTCTTCCAGAACACAGTGGCATTTGCACCGGCTTTTGCGAGTTCGCCCTTTCTAAAGTTGATCGCAGGATTTTTTGGTTTTTTCAGACCTTCTATGGCAAGACCAATTGCTACGGCTGAATTCTTCATGAGTTCATTTGTCTGAGCAGCGTAGACTTTAATGCTAGAGTTGAGATGACTTATTGGGTTACAGACAATTCCCAACTTTTGCGAAAGGTAAGGTCCGATGTTTACAAGGTGACTGACTCCGCCCAAGAGCTGAGCACTTTGAAAAGATACAGCATGTTCACTTTCAATTTCTACAATGGTTTTTTTGATTTCATTAATGAGTGGGCCAAGGGCTTTTACGATTGCATTTGAAAAGGTGACTTGATCCTTGGAAGCACCATCATTTTTTGTTAGGACAAAGCCCTTCTCTTGTAAACCCTTCAAAGCTTCTGCGTATGAAATTTCGTATGTCTTTTGTATCGCTTTTACGATTTCGAGTCCGCCCATCTTGATTGATCGTGTTTCAAGTAGGACATTGTTTTGCAATACCATAAGGATGGTTTTTGAGTGCCCTAAATGAAGATACAGATCCACTCCAGTGGTTTCACCTGCGACTTCTTGTTCTGGAGGCGCCCCCCACCAGTTGGTAAATAAATTTGTTAATGCAAATCCATCGGTGCTGACGACATCTGGATCCAATCCACCTTCGTTTGTGAGGCTGACTAAATCTTCGACGTATTTTTTTGGAGTAGCACAAGCGATAACATCAGCGGAAGTCCCTCTGAACATCAAGATTTTAGCATCAAAAATGGATTTGTCCTGATCGAACGGAATCTCATCTTCAAGTTCAAATGGTAAGCTCTTTAATATTTTTACTTTTTCGCGGAAGGGGAAATTTTTATGACGAGTACTCACTCTGTCCTGAGAGACAGCCACCACAAACTTCGCTTGGTGAGGATCATAACTTGAAGCAATTCGATTGAGCGCAGAGAGAATTTCAATTCTTTTATCCTGAGAGACGTCAAGGCTGTATGGAATCTCTAAAAATTCACGAAGTATGACAGATCGGCCAGAAAGCTCAACGTCAGCAACTTTAATGCTTAATGTCCCAATATCAATTCCGATGCTTCTCATGCGTTTCCTGTTCTGTGTAACTACTCAAGATGACTTCCATTTTTATTGTCTCTGATCGCATTCAAGAGATCAATTTTTACTCTGAAGTCCCGGGGCTAAAGTCCTAACCAAAACCAAGGTTTTTAAGCCCAAAATTTGATCAGTTCTCCCACCAATAAATAATACGAGGTTTCGTTTGAGATGGTGTATTGGAGTTATTATTTCCCTGACTGCCTTGCGGCTGATTGTTACCTTGGTTACCAGGTTGTCCTTGATTCCCTTGATTACCAGGAGTGCCTTGGCCTCCCTGGGCTCCTAAGTTATTGCCTTGGTTACCTTGATTTTGCTGTTGATCTTTATCCAGGATTTCGATCATTTGATCTCTTACGGCCTCAATATCATAAACAATGGCTACGATTTTTCGTGTGACGTTTTGGAACTCACCGGTGACTTCTACTCTAAAGTTGTATTCATTTCCGAATGATAGCGGAATTTGCGATGGATTAAAACTCTGCTGATTTGCCCCAATAAAGCTCATAAAGTCATTTTCATCTCTAAAAGGCCCGCCTTTTTCAGTATCACTTCTTCGATTAATAATTTCTTCGGCAACTTCATCGGTAATGATCTGATCAATCGATTTTAAAACCGTACTATTAGCTTGATTAACGTTAATCGACTTTGAACCATAGACAGTGACGTAAGGAAGTAGGAATTGAAAAACATCTTCTTTCATCCCATCAACCATTTTAAGTTCATCCATGGTTTGAAATGGACGGTTAGGAGGAAGAGTGATGTCACTATCTGATCTGGCCTCTGGATAACGAGATTGTTCGTCGCCACCGTTATCGCTGATTGCGTCTTCATCAATCCAGTCCTTAAGGTTGTTGATGATTTCTTCGTAATCCAAGTTTCTGTTAGCCTCAACCCAAGGATCGTCGGTATTTTCCATTTTTTGTTCAAAAATTTTTATGAGTTGATCGCGAGTGGCGTTCTTTAAACTTTCACTAGGAGAGTCTAGATCATTGATATCAACCTTGGAACCTTCTGCTGTAATCTGTGCCACGTATCGGGCCTCCATGAATGAGTCGCTCACGGCGGTTCCAATTTGGTCTTTATCCACCATACTTGCGCTATCGGGAATGGCAGGTGGCCAAGTGAAAGGCAGAGACCAAATCATTTCTAAAATGCTTTCTTGTCCTTTGAGTTGTTCTCCATATTGTTTGGTTACATTTTTAAAAAGTTGAATCCGAAGAAGCGACAGTTCCATTCCGGCTTTTGCAGCTTCGTAAGCTTTCACGCGATGATATTCTTTGTTAGACAAAATATATTCCACGCTAGTATCAAAACTCAATTCAACGGCGAGAAAGGACATAATCATCACGCAAAACATGGCCATCAAAAGCGCGACGCCTTTTTGATTTGGTTTTCTAGATTTTAGCCTTCTCAGTGTTCGAATCACTTAATCTCCTGAATAATCTACTTCTGAAGGACCGCCGCCATCAATCGGAGACTGCAAGTCGTTCTTTTTTTGATCTTCCATATTGTTTGGAAATCTCAGAGCCACCACGCGAATTGCAGAAATTTCTTTTTTGTTCTGTTCCACAGTCAGAGTGACTTCGACAGCGGATGGAAATTTATTGCGGATAGCTTCGTCACTTCCCTCCGGTGTCGAATCCCACGAATCCACCCAGTCTTCTTTTTCTTTACCAAAATATCGTAACTCGAACTTTTTAACACCTTCGATCAATACAGATTCGGTTCCGCCTTCGTCCACTTTATCGTCAATGTAAGGGGATGTTCTTCTCCAGAGGCATTGTGTAGAAACATTCTGATCGCTCAAGCTTTTGCAAGTGCGGACAAAGTACCCCACTTCTTGTTGATCAGAGACTTTTTCGCCAGGCTGTATCGTAATGTTATTGATATTAGTAAAGTGGATCGCATTTTTAGTTCCCATAAAGGCCGTATAGTTGGGAACATCTCTGATTTTAAAATTCTTGTAAACAGGGGCGTTGGGGTTGCCCTGGTTACCTTGATTCTGGTTGGCTCCCTGATTACCTTGGGTCCCGGGACTTCCTTGTACTCCTTGACCGGCAGGTCCGCCTTGCGCTCCCTGTGCTCCTTGGCCGCCTTGCGCCCCTTGATTGCCTCGGTTATTGCCGCCTGCTCTTTTCTTCTTTTCAATTTCCTTCATCACTTCTGTGTGAACGTCCTGATAATGGAAGGCGAGATTGATATCGCGCTCAACAATTCTCATTGCAGAATTAATGGCAGATCGCTGGTCGATATTTTTTTGAACCTTTGATTTAAAGTCTGCGCTTCTTCTCATAGATTGAGAAACCATGACAGTGAGAAACGCCATAATCGACATTGCAATAACAACTTCAATGAGCGTAAATCCTTGCTGGCGTTTCATCAACCTCCTCCAATGGAAGGCAATCCGCCGGCGTAATTCACTAGATAAGTAGTAATTGAATATTCCACAGGCTTTTTCTGAGCAGACGCCGTCCAGGTGATACTGATTTTAAGCTCTTTGATGTTTTTTGAAAAATGTCCTGTCATTTGGCGGATAACCATTCTGGTCATCTCATCAATTCTTCCTTCGTCACTCAGCATGAGTGCAGCAAGGTCTGGAAATTCCAACTCGCGGACCTCCGATTTCCACTTTAAATCCGGAAACTCTGAACCGAAATCTCCCTCTTCTTCTTCGGGTATGGAAGAAAATCCAGCTTGAGAATACTTGAGCTCAAGCTCCGTGGTTTTACTTTTAAGTAGGGAAGTAATGATCTGAACTTTTTCAGACTTTCTAAACGAGAAAACGGTTCCGCTCCATGACGACGACAGCGCAACTAGCGCACCTGCTAGGATAATCGTAGCAAACAAAACTTCGATGAGGGAAAATCCTTTGTTGCTCTTAAGAATCATTGAAGATCCTTTAAGCTTTTGTATTCTGTCAGCACCGTTCCGACACCTGTTAACGGATTAAGAACAATAGACCATCGAATTGCTTTTCTGTTTGTAAGGTGAATCGCAGATCGAGTCACGAGTCCTTGTGGATAAAAATAAATATAAGCTTTTCCTGAAGTGATTTTATTCTTTTCACTGAATTCGACATCTTCAAAGAAAAATCTCGAAGGGAGAGTTTCCGGTTTTTTTGTGGACCTTTCGTCCATTTCAAAACCAGTCGCACTGGTTGCTTCCTCGTCCTTCTTGTTTCGATCTTCCTTATCGCTTAATACCAAAATCAAATCTTTTTGATTTGCTCGCTCCACCCAATATGTATGCTCTTCATCCGGGTCTTCCGGCATAGAAATCACAAGTCGGTGAACAAGGCCCGAAAGTCTTGCGTTGGTTTGAGTTTGTTTTGTTATAACAGTGAGCTTTCGGACGGCTGCTCGGACTTGATCGCCCGAGGATAACTTAGGGACTGAAAAAACAACAAGCCCTGCAACGAGGGCTAGAACTATTAAAATCTCAATGAGTGTAAAGCCTTGCTGGTTCTTTTTGTCCATAGCTGTTTTGCTGGCACAACTTAAAATCTTCTCACGCAGTGATTGAATTTTAAGTTGTTTAAAGCCTCCCCGTGGCCAAAAATTCCTATGCAATGACTATAGGTCCTCAGAGGAGATATCGGCATCTAGACCTGAGCCGCCCTCTTTTTTGTCTTTACCTAAAGATCTGATCACATAGCTTGAGCCAGTTTGTTCATAGATAAGATCACTCTTCCAAGCGTCTTGTGGGTATTTATCCAAGTAAGGCTCTGGGCCCCAACTCTTACATTCACCACCTGTGTTTTCGATAAGACCATCAAGTGAAGATGGGTAGCTGCCGCAATCTACGTAGTAAAGTTGCAAAGCTTGGGTCACTTTACCCATAATGATTTTTGTTTCTTGAACTTGAGATTTAAAGAAGTTTTTAAAGACACCTTGGAATAACAAAGTTCCCATACCTGCAACAATCGCAAGAACGATGAGAATCTCAATCAATGTCATACCTGCTTGACCTAGTGATTTTGCTTTAAAAGATTTAGGAATACGATTAGTAACTTTCATTCTACCTCCGAAGTGATTCATGAATAATAACAAACAATATCTTGATATCTAAGAAGAATTTCAAATAGACACAGCGCTTAAATGGTTAGCGTAAATGGAATTACACCCCTTGAGACATTTCGATGATTGGCATCATGATGGCAAAAACAATGATACCGATAACAAGCCCCATCGTGACGATCATGACGGGCTCTAAGAGGCTCGTGAGGCCTTGGATGCTATTTTTGACTTGAAAATCGTAGGCGTCACTAACTTGGGTGAGCATATTTTCGAGATCGCCAGTTTTTTCTCCGATGCTAATCATCGTAATAACGAGCGGTGGAAATTCTTCCGACTTTTTAAGTGGGCCTGCGATGGATTCCCCTTCAGAAATGTTTTCACGGGCTTGATCAACTGCCTTTGCTAAGACGGCATTACTCACAACGTGTCTTACGATGTCCATGGATTGAAGCATTGGTACGCCACCTGCAAGTAGAGTTGAGAGGGTGCGAGTAAATCGAGATACGGCGATTAATCGTGCCATTTTTCCGACGACAGGAAAATTTAAAAGCATTGCATCCCATTTGTCGGATCCTGCAGGAGTGGATTTCCAGCTTCTAAACATGACCACGGCCGCAGCCATTGCGATCAATATAATATGCCAGTAATTGACCATGACACCACTCATATCAATGATCAGCTCCGAAAACCATGGTAGCTTTTTATTTGCATCTTCAAAAACCTGAGTCACTTTTGGAATTACAAATATAAACAAAATAAAGAGCATGCCCAGAGTGAAGAGCATCATGATAACTGGATACATCATGGCCGAGCGAACTTTAGCGTTGAGTTCATTTTGAGCTTCGGTAAACTCCGCAAGTCGTAACAAAATAATATCCAATGTCCCTGACATTTCTCCGGCTTCTACCATTGAAACATAGATATTGTTGAAAACTTTTGGATACTTTCTCATCGAGCGGTGGAGTTGAGCACCTTCATTCACCTGGTTTCTTAAGTCAGAAACAGTCTCTTTTAGAGTAGGATTTTCGACCTGCTCTGAGACCGCCGAAAGGGACTCAACCAGAGGAACGTTGGCCTTAATTAACGTCGCCAATTGGCGTGTCATCATTGAAAGATCCTGAACATTGACTTTTGAGCCTGCTGCGGTTTTTTGGTTTTGTTTTTTAGTGAGACTTTTTTGTTTGTTAACGAGGTCGGTGATATAGATGCCATCACGCTTAAGTTTTAAACGCGCAGTACGTTGATTTTCTGAATCAACAATCCCTCGTACAGTTTTTCCGCTTTTATCTAAACCTCTATATTCAAAAACAGGCATGACAGAAGATTATCAAGCTCTACGAGCCGGCGCAAGAAAAGAAAAAAGGAGGCGAAAAGACCTCCTTTTTCTATCAATCAAAAAATATGATTAAAGATCAAATGTAAAGGCAACACTTGTGTGACTTGTGCCTGAGGCAACCTTATCCGATAGCCAGTTATAGTAATTCATATACTGGATACCAGCTTTAAGATTTCGTGAGATTCTGCAATCCACACCAATTTTCAAGCTTGGTCCTACAGTTGTTGCGTCGTCACCATTTGGGTTTCCTTCATCAATCATTAAAATTCCAAATCCTGGTGCAATATAGAGATCAACTTTAGAGTGATTCAAAAGATGAACCGGCGCGAAGGCACCAATGGCCATAACTTCAGAAACCGAATTCTCTTCGTCCGTTTGAAGGAAGAAGTATCCTCCGAATCCAAACGTGTTATCCTGTTTTGCTTCGTAATCTGCGCCTATGTTAACAACTCCACCCGAAAATCCGAGTAACCCTCTGAGTGAACTTTGCGCATTTGCCGTAAGTGAACCAGCAGTCATCGCAGTAAATGCAATCGCTGCTAAGATGTAATTTTTCATATAAACTCCTTAGTTGTTTTTCGATTTTGAATCACAGGTTAAAATCGAATCACAAAAACTTTTATGAAGCAATACCTATTAAAGAGGGTGCTTAATAAAAAAGCTCAAGGCGTTGAAATGTGAAGGAATATACAAAATCAGGTATCGACTTGCGTGTTTGCCAAAAGCTCTTCAATCGTAGTGATGCCCATCAGAACTTTCCGTGTCGCATCCTCTCGCAAAGTCTTCATGCCTTGTTGAATAGCCATCTTTTTGATCGTGCCGCCATCCTTCTTTTGTAGGATCAGCTGGCGAACTTCTTCGGTGACCATCAAAAGTTCAACGACAGTCGTTCTAGAGATATAACCTTTTTGGTTACATTGTGAGCAGCCAACGGCTTTGTGAATATTTCCTTGTCTTGCAAGTTCTCGAGAAATCCCAAGAGTCACAAGTTCCGAATCCGTAGGTTCGTATGGGACTTTGCAATGTGGACACAATACGCGTACAAGTCTTTGGGCAATAACACCCAACAATGAAGACGCAATCAAGAAGGGCTCGCAACCCATATCTAGCAATCTTGGAATCGCTCCGGCAGAGTCATTGGTATGGAGTGTAGATAACACCAAGTGACCCGTCAAAGAGGAGTTGATTGCAATTTCAGCTGTTTCAAAGTCACGAATCTCCCCAATCATTATCACATCAGGATCTTGACGAAGAATACTTCTGAGACCGCTTGCGAAGGTTAATCCAATCTTAGAATTCACCTGAATTTGACCAACACCATGAATCCTTTGCTCCACCGGATCTTCAACGGTAATGATATTGGTGTCCGTGTTATTGATCTTCATCAAACAACCATAGAGAGTAGTGGATTTACCGGAACCCGTAGGGCCCGTCACAAGCAATATTCCATGAGTCTTTGTAAGAATATCAAAGATGGCCTCAAGTCCCTCTGGTGAGAAACCTAATTGTTCAAGCTCTAAAATCACGTTGGATCTATCTTGCAAACGCATAACCAAGCGTTCACCGTGGGCCGTCGGAACTGTATTCAAACGAATATCAATATCTTTACCGGCAAGCTTTAATGGAATTCTACCATCTTGCGGGAGACGTTTTTCAGCGATGTTTAAATTTCCCATAACTTTAATACGGGAAGTGATGGAGTTTTGAAGTTTTTTAGGCGGCTTAAATATATCATAGAGAACGCCGTCAATACGGAATCGTACAACCATATCTTTTTCGTAAGGTTCAATATGAATATCCGATGCCTTTTCTTTGACCGCGCGGAAAAGAAGCGTGTTCACAAGTTTAATCACCGGAGCTTCATCATCGCCGGCTTCCAATAAATCTATAATAGGTTCATCAAGATCGTATTCCTCATCTTCCATGTCATCAAGACCATGAAGATGAGAAGTGGATTTTTCATAGACTTTGTTAATGGCATCTTGGATCTTGCTCGAAGTTGATACCAAAACAGAAACGTTCTTATCAAAAAGAGCTCTCAAATCATCAAGAACTTTATAATTTAAAGGATTTGAAGTAAGAACAGTTACAACACCTTGGTTGTCTTTGTAGGGCAGAATGGTATGACTCTTAGCATAGTTGATTGGAATATTGCGAACAAGATCGACTGGAATATCATTGACCGGAATGTCTTTTAAGAAGTCGACTTCCAAATGTTTACAGAGTTCAGCAAGGACTTCATCAGGCGTGGAGACGTTTTTCTTTCTCAATAAGTCGCCAAGGGTAGAGCCGTCAGCCATTTCAACTTCAAACAAAGTTGAAAGTTCTTTTTCAGTCATGCTTGTGCTTTTTAGTAAAATGTTGCCGACGGTATCTACTGCCATAGAGTAGATTTTAATGGGAAAAGCCCCTTACTGCAAGGGGCTTTAGAGATATTATTCCTCTTCTTCGTAGAATTCGTCTTCGGATTCCTCAACTGCAGGGGCAACTTTCATCTTTGGACGGAGATTTTCTGAGAAAGCTCCGTGGCGATCTTTTCCGCCAAAGCTTTCTTTCACGTCTCGAACTCTTTCATCAAGCTTTCGAGAAATTAGTCGACCAGAGTCCTCTGGGTTTCTAATTTCTTTTGGAGTGATAAACACTAATAGGTTTTGCTTTTTCTTTGTCCAT
>JAEYZS010000068.1 GCA_023427925.1 Pseudomonadota bacterium
GAACTAAATCCAATGGCTGATCTTATATCTGAAATACTGACAATGATTATTACAACTAGAGCCATCACAAGTTCTGCCACATAAGGAGTTTTATATTTTGGGTGTACTTTAGATAAGTTTTTTGGGAGATCAGAGTTTAATGCCATTGCATAAACAGTCCTACTTATACCTGCAAGTAGGGACAATAAAACTCCTAAACAAGCAACCGATGCCCCAATTTGAACGATTGGCGACAGAGAAGCATATTTCCCTGACTCCACAACTAATGTAAGTGGTGATTTTGAAGTCTTTAAAATTTGAGTATCTACACTCATTAAAGTTGTAAGGATCACTACCATGTAAACAAGCAAGGTGATTCCTAGAGAAATAAGGATAGCTTTAGGAATTGTTTTTTCTGGTGAAATGACTTCTTCTCCTAGAGTGCCAAGCCTAGCGTAGCCAGCAAAAGCAAAAAACATCATACCAGCGGATTGCAAAATGCCATGAAAACCATTCTCCCAAAATCCAGTGAGTCTCTGGACATGAGCACCTCCTCCAATTTGTGCGCTAAGTACGACAAGTGTTAATACAGCCAAAACAAAAATGAGGATGAGTTTTGTTGTGTGCGCAGTTTTTTTAACGCCAAGATAATTAATAGTTGTAAGAGATAGCACTGCTAAAATTGCAGCAATTTTAGGAAAGTCTGGAAATGCGTAGTAAGCAAACGTTAAAGCCATAGCAGTACAGCTTGCAATTTTCCCAATAACAAAGCCCCATCCAGCTAAGTAGCCCCAAATATGTCCTAATCTTTTTCTACCATATACATAGGTGCCACCAGATTCAGGATAAAGAGCTGCGAGCTGTGCCATCGTGGCAGAATTCATGTAAGCTAGTGCTCCCGCAATAAGAACTCCGAAGATCAACCCTGTTCCAGCAGCAATTACTCCTGGCGAAATAGACGCAAAAATTCCGGCGCCAATCATGGCACCTAGTCCAATAAAAATTGCATCATTTAAATTTAATCGCCTAGCTAAATTCATGTTAAAATTTCCGTTTCGAGAAATTGCTATATCTATCTAAAATAGACTCGAGCCTTCCTATCGCCACGAGCTTTAATTTTCTTTTCATTTACAAGAGCTTCTAGATCTCTTTGTACTGTCCTTCTTGGAATATCTGAGAGCAGTTTTAATACGTCTTGCAACGAAAATTCTTTTTTCTGTTTACTGAAAGATATGATTTTTTCTTTTCTCGCTTCTGGTTTTCTATCAAGACTCTTTCTAACAAATTTTTTACTATCTTTAATTACCTGTTCTGCAGAAATAGCAAAACACTCAGCCAGATATTCGATGATTGGATTTAGTGATTCAAAGCTTTTACATTGCCTGATTGAAGAGTAATACCGATCTCTCGTGGCCATTATCGCAGTTTCGCTTGGAACAAACTTGGCAATTTTCTCTCCATTCTTCAAAAGTAATAGGTGCTGCATTAAGCGCATAGTTCTGCCATTTCCATCAACAAATGGATGGATGGCTACTGCCAAGTAATGAAATGCAAAGGCTTTCACAAAAGGATTCGTGTCTTCGTTTTCATTTAGCCACTCCCATAATTCCGAAAGGAGCTCTTTGAGAAAATGAGGTTCTGGTACATCATCAATTTTTTTACCTGTGCTGGCATCAGCAATTTCAACTTTGATTGTTCTAATATTTCCCCATTGGTTTTTATCAGAAAGTAAATCTTTAGTGATGAGTTTTTGAATATCGCACATGTCTCTGATTTTAAGCTTTGCTTTTTCATCTGCTAACACTTCGATGTACTCAAGTGCGTCATTGTAGTTTCTGACCTCAATCACATCTTTGTCTGTGGTTTTACTTTTTTTACTTTCTAAAACTTGGGTAACGCCTCTGACTTCCAACTTATTTCCTTCTATTTGGTTAGAATAAGTAATCGCTAAAATCTTGGCCTGTCTTAAAAGTTGAAGTTCAAGAGGTTGACCTAAATATTCCTCAATATAAGGTTTAGTTTCTGCGATACGCATTAAAAGCTTTACGAGTTTGTCCGTATATTCAAACCTATAGGGTATCTTATGCTGACTTAATAAAGGATATCTAGCCATACAATCATTATGCGCCATTTATGCGCCAAAGTAAAGTTGGCGCATAAACTTTGCGCCATTTATGCGCCATTTCAATACTGACACAAAGGACGTCTCAATTTGAGACAAGACTTAAGTAGGTAGTTTCGGTCTATTTCAAACCGTTTCAAGTCATTTCACCCCATCCAAACTTCCTAAGCATTCAAAGCAGACTTCCGAATCCCTCAAAGGATTCGTGTATTTGTTTTATTTCATTTGAAAAACCAAGAGTCGATTTAGATTTCACGAAATATCCCGAAATTTCAGGCTTTGGTAACCATATGGTAACCACGTGGTAACCAGAGCAGTAAGCCTTCGTTGGAGCATATTCAGGTGCGAATTTTAACTGGCATTGGCTACAAGCCACGCCCAAAACCAACGGAGGATTTTATGTACAATCTTTTAGTCAAACTTATGGTCCTTAGCGCAGGGCTATTAGGACAAATTGCAAAAGAGTTGGGTATCCATACAACACTCCTTAGTCATACCCTTCGCGGAGACAAAAACTTAACTCCTGAGCAAGCAATATTACTCGCAGAATTTATGAACCTACCGACAACAGAGTCCGACTATTTTTTGTTATTAGTGCAGATAGAAAGAGCTGGAAATTTTAAGCTTAAACAAAAGTATCAAAGAGATCTAAACAAAATAAAATTCGAAGCAAAAGAAATATCAAGGCGGGTTAAATCAAACATGGAACTCTCTGAAGAAGAGAAAGCCCAATTTTATTCTTCGTGGCTCTACTCTGGAATCAGGCAACTCACATCTATTGAGGGTTACAACACGCCAGGAGATCTCTCAAGAGCTTTTAATATCAAAAAAGAAGAGTTTAATCGTGTATTAGAATTTTTATTAGAAACCGGTTTATGTAAAGAGCGATCAGGTAAAATTAAAATTGGCCCCTCTAATACACACATTGATTCAAAGTCTCCGTATGTTTTTCAACATCATAAAAATTGGCGGATAAAGGCTTTTGAGAAACACAATAATCTCTTGCCCGAAGAACTGATGTATACAGCTCCGTTTACAATGTCTAACAAAGATTTCGAATCTTTAAGAGAAGAAGTCATTAAGTTGATTCAAAAATTAATAAGTACTTCCGAAAAAACAAAAAATGAACGATTGGCATGCCTAAATATCGATTTATTTTTCGTAAAATAATCGAATCTCAGGAAACCATGTTAACTATCACTCTTACTTGCAAAAAATACGATATAAAGACTTCATCAGCTCATTTACTCGCTCGTCGGCTATCCTGTAATAGATCTGTTTTCCTTCGCGGCGGGATTCAACTAGGCTCTCTAGGCGCATGGCCTTTAGAAATTGAGAGACAGCTGATTGAGAGGCGCCACAAATTTCTTCTATTTCGCCTACTGATTTCTCTCCCTCTACAAGACTGCATAAAATAAGAAGTCTTTGTGGATGAGACAATTGTTTCAATAAGGCCGCTACGTCCTTACTCTTGCGTCTCATAATAGCTATATTTTTTGAAGTGCCTTGACTTTTCATATTATGATATTATAATATATTAATATGAATTGCAAACTAAATTATAACTGTCATTTCATAAATGATACTTATGCAATAAAAGGATTTTAACTATGAGTATTGACCAGATTATATATTCTTTATTTGGCGGGGTTCTTATTGGAACGGCTGCCACCCTAATGCTGCTCTTCAACGGTCGAGTTGCAGGGATTAGCGGAATCATTGCTTCCTCTTTAGGAAAACTAAAAGCTGATGGCTATTGGAGGTGGATGTTTCTTGCCGGATTAATACTTGGTGGAGTAATTGCCTACGCTCTAAAGCCCGATCTATTTATAAATACAACCGGTAGAAGCTCAACTGCTATCTTGGTTGCTGGCTTACTTGTCGGCTATGGAACAGTTATGGGAAGTGGCTGCACTAGTGGCCACGGTGTATGTGGTTTAAGTCGTCTCTCAGTAAGATCCGCGATTGCGACACTCGCCTTTATGCTTTTTGGATTTTTAACAGTTCAAGCCATAGAATATTTTTTGGGAGGGTCAATATGAGCAGAACAATCTTCCTCCAGAATTTCACAGCTTTTGTGGTAGGTCTAATTTTTGCGATAGGACTCGCAATTTCAGGGATGACTCAGCCTCAAAAAATTGTGGATTTCCTAAATCCTTGGAATTGGGATCCATCCTTACTCTTTGTAATGATCGGTGCAGTAGGAACTCACATTATCACTTATCCGCTTATTCGAAAGAAATCTTCTCCTATTCTAGATATCAAGTGGCATGTACCGACGAGGAAAGATATCTCCTCTCGCTTAGCAATAGGTTCCATGCTTTTTGGAATTGGCTGGGGCCTTGGCGGGTTTTGTCCAGGACCCGGAGTAGCTTCTTTAGCAAGTGGCGATTACCGAGTATTTCTTTTTGTAGGCGCAATGGTTATTGGGATGATTCTATTTAAGAAAACCGAAGTTTATCTAAAATTAAGAGAGTGAGTATGGAATATTTTGGTTATATAGCCAGTTTTGCAATGGGAATAGTTCTCGGCCTGATGGGAGCCGGCGGCTCAATTTTAACTATCCCGATTCTGGTATATTTATTTGGCGTACCTCCTACTCTTGCAACCAGTTACTCTTTATTTGTAGTAGGTGCAACCGCGCTTGTTGGGAGCATTATAGCTATCAGAAAAGGAGAGGTTAATTTCCGAACAACTCTTTCCTTCGCTATTGCTAGCATAATTGGTGTTAATATATCTCGTAGTATAATTATCCCTTCAATTCCAGTCACTATTGCACAAATAGGCTCATTTGTTTTAACCAAAGAAACACTTATCATGGTGCTCTTTGCAATCTTAATGACTCTTGCTTCTTACTCCATGATCAAAAGAAAAACTCCGCACAAGTCAATCCGGATGCAACTATTCAAGCAAGCAGTATTTATGGCCATTCAAGGTCTCATTGTCGGTATTCTAGTTGGTTTCGTAGGTGCAGGAGGAGGATTTCTTATTATACCTGTGTTGATTTTTATGGGTGGCCTATCCATGAAAACTGCCGTTAGCACGTCTTTGCTCATTATTACAATTCAATCACTCTTAGGATTTGGTAGCGATATCTTTCGAGGACAATTAGTAGACTGGTCGATACTTACTGCAGTCGCAACAATTGCAATCTTTGGGATTATTGTCGGATCGAGATTCACAAATAGATTTGATGAACAAAATTTAAAATATATATTCGGATGGATGATTCTAATTATGGGAATTACCATATTAGCAGAACAGCTGCTGTATTTAAAAACTTAAAAAATCAGGAGTATCAAATGACACAGTTAAAAGCATTTTTTGATAAAAACACATGGACACTAACTTATGTTCTCTGGGACGAAAAGACGGCTGATGCCATTGTCATCGATCCTGTTATGGACTACGATCCAGCCTCTTCAAAGACAAGCGAAGATTCCGCAAGAGAAGTGATAGACTTTATAAAATCAAAACGGTTAAAACTTCACTTTATATTGGAAACTCACGCGCATGCAGATCATCTTAGCGGTTCACAAATCATCAAAAGAGAATTTCCAAATGCAATCATTGCTATTGGCGAAAAAATCACGGCGGTTCAAGAAATTTTTAAAGATGTATTTGGACTTCCCGATAGTTTTAAAACTGACGGCTCGCAGTTTGACCAACTTTTAAAAGACAATGAGGAATTCTCAGCCGGATCTATCAAAATTAAGACTCTTTTTACTCCTGGGCATACACCAGCATGCGCGTCTTATTATATAGATGGAAAAGTGTTTGTTGGTGATGCTTTATTTATGCCTGACTATGGTACTGGTAGGTGTGATTTTCCAGCAGGAAGCGCTGTTGATCTTTATCATTCCGTGCATGGGAGGCTTTATGAACTTCCAGATGACACTGAAGTATATACTGGTCACGATTATCTACCAAACGGTAGGCCGCTAAAATACATGTCTACAATCGCTGAGGAGAAAGAACAAAATATTCAGCTCAAGGCGCACACGTCCCTTGAGGAATTTATTAAATTTCGAACAGAGCGAGATCGCACTCTAGCTGCACCAAAGCTGCTTCTT
The DNA here is from genome assembly GCA_023427925.1 of Pseudomonadota bacterium. Taxonomy (GTDB): domain Bacteria; phylum Bdellovibrionota; class Bdellovibrionia; order Bdellovibrionales; family JAEYZS01; genus JAEYZS01. Next base: position 6,175 of record JAEYZS010000068.1, read on the forward strand.
CCTTCAGTGCAAGTCAATATTGATGCGGGTCATTTGCCAGAGCCTTCTGAAAACGGCAAGCGGTACTTACGTATTCCAATAAGCTGATAAGAGTAATACATAAGCTCACAAGAAAATACAATTTTCCATATGGAAATTTGTCTGGCACTCACTTGCGGACAAGGCCACTAAGCACAATGCCAATTACAAAAACTAAAATACCACCCGCGATGGCTTCTAATGGATGGCTAAAGGCAATCACGAGGCAACTAACCAATCCTAAGATACTGATCCATTTCGGCCACAGTCGTTCTTTGCTTTTCAGAGTGATGGCTGCGACATTCGCGATTGCATAATAAATTAGAATTGCAAAAGAACTAAACCCAATTGCTGATCTTATATCTGCCACACTGATGATCGCCACAATAACTAGAGCTACTGCAACTTCAGCTACATGTGGAGTCTTATACTTTGGATGTACCTTAGATAAAACTTTAGGAAGATCCGAGTTTAGGGCCATTGCATAAACAGTCCTGCTGATGCCCGCAAGTAGAGACATCAGTGCTCCCAAGCAGGCAATGGATGCTCCAATTTGTATAAGAGGAGCCATATAAGAATACTTACTAGATTGAACAACTAGAGTAAGTGGTGATTTAGAGGATTCTAAAATGTGACTATCTACACTTATTAAAGTTGTAACGATCACAGCTAAGTAGACAATTAAAGCGATTCCAAGAGACGTAATAATAGCGTTAGGAATTGTTTTTTCGGGCGAAATCACTTCTTCGCCTAATGTCGCAAGTCGAGCGTACCCCGCAAATGCGAAGAACATCATTCCGGCAGATTGTAAGATTCCATAAAAACCCTTATCAAAGAATCCCGAGAGCCTTTCAAGCTGCACACTCCCTCCCATATGTGGGCTGAGCACAATCAGTGTCAACACAAGCAATACACAAGTGAGGATGACTCTTGTGGCATTTGCAGTTTTTTTAACTCCAAAACAATTAATAGTTGTGAGGGTGAGTACTGCCAATATTGCAGCTAACTTGGGTAATTCCGGGAAAGCATAATAAGAGAACGTTAAAGCCATAGCTGTGCAACTTGCAATCTTACCTATGACAAATCCCCAGCCAGCTATATAGCCCCAGAAATGGCCTATTCTTTTTTTAGCATAAACGTATGTCCCGCCCGACTCAGGATAGAGAGCTGCAAGTTGTGCCATTGTGGTTGCGTTTACGTAGGCTACGGCTCCTGCAATCAAAACACCAAATATCAAGCCTGTACCCGCAGCAATCACTCCAGGCGAGATAGATGCAAAAATACCGGCACCAATCATGGCACCTAAGCCAATAAAAACTGCGTCAATTAAATTTACTCGCCTCGATAAGTTCATCGCAGCAGCAGTTTACACTATTTTGTTTCTGAATCCACACTATTTGACCGAGTGGTATTGGCGCGCCGAAGATCTGCTAATTCGAAAGAGCAAAAAAATATCGCCTCTGTGGCTTTTATCTGAATTCACACTTTTATACGCCACAATTAAGCTGGCGCATAAAATGTATTAAAGTAGCCCAATAGATCAAGATGAAAATGTAGCTACGTGACCCGGAAAAGGAAGCTGGCACCTTAATTTTTAAGATACCGTATGCGATGCTTGCACCGATGATGGCGAGTAGTTGGTCTTTTTGTGAGTCCCAGATATCTCCTTGAGCGCCAGTGTAGGCCAAGCCTACACTGCTATTCAGAATAACAAATGCTCCAAACTCCAAAAGCTCATAGATCGTAGATGTTGCAAGGACGATTAACCACGCAAGGAGTGAGCGCATTGAATCACTTAAACTCCCTCGCCCATTAAATAACTCTTTTAGTGGCAAGAATAATAGCAATCCCCACAGAAAATGAACTATGCGATCATAGTTATTGCGCTCCCAACCTAAAATTGAATTCAATGAGTGGCCAAATATTCTATCAAACAAGGCATCATAAGGAACAAAAGAATATGTATAGTGGGCACCGATAAGGTGTAAAGATACAAAAATAAATAAG
>JAEYZS010000099.1 GCA_023427925.1 Pseudomonadota bacterium
CTTTTCGAGTCCATAATCCGTTCCCACAAAATGGACCTCAACATCTGGATCTTCTTTTTGAAGCGCTTGCGCAACAGCAAGTCCTGGATAAATATGTCCGCCGGTTCCGCCACCTGCTACAAAGATAACTTTTTTCATAAGATCATTATTCAGGATTATCGATTGGATGGCAAATAGGTTCGTTGGATGTTAATGAGGAGGCCGAATAGGATACAGGTTGCGAGCATGGAGCTTCCACCGTAGCTTAGGAATGGGAGAGCCAATCCTTTTGTTGGTAAGAGTCCAAATACAACGCAGAGATTGATTAAAACTTGCACCGTGAAGACAAGACATAATCCCATCGACATCACTTGGGCTTTTAAGTCTTTTAATCTTGCTGTCATCTGAAAGATTTTAAACATTAAGAATCCATAGATACAAAATACTATAAAGACTCCAATAAAGCCTGTTTCCTCACCCAAAACACTGAACACAAAGTCCGTGTGGGCTTCTGGTAAGAAGAATAATTTCCCCTGACCTTGTCCAAGACCTGAACCAAACAATCCGCCTGTATAAAAACTCAATAAGCTTTGGATCACTTGGTATCCGCCTGTTGCGATGGCTGCCCATGGATCCATAAATGCCATAATACGAGCTTTTCTGTACGGAACATTCATCACCAGGCTATAAAAACTTACCGAGGCCGCAGCACTTCCTGCGATGACCCAAATCCATCTCATTCCAAAGGTAAATAGAAGCGCGAATATCACAAAAGCACAAACAGCAACACTTCCAAAATCAGGTTGCTTTAGAAGAAATGGAATTGGGAAAAACAGAAGCGAAGACCAAACAAAAGTTTTTAACTTGTTCTCCGACTGATCAAACTTTGCAATCAAATAGCCCATAAGAAGTGGAAGAGAAACTTTTAAGAATTCAGATGGTTCAAAATAAATTCCGCCGCCTAAATGCATCCAACGGATCGCTCCGCCTGCTCTGACACCAATTCCCGGAATCATTGTCAAACAAACTAGGATTCCGAAAAATATCCAGCTCAAAAAACCAAATCGTCTTATCAAGCCAAAAGGAACCGAAGCCACACCGAAAAGTGTTGCAATTCCAATCGTTGCAAAGATCAACTGCTTCCTAAAGAAAAAGAACCCATCGTTGCGCGATTCTATAGCAAAGATAAAGCTGGAACTATAGACAAGTACGATTCCAACACCAATCAGCGTTAAAACCGTTAATAAAATTGTTCGATCAAATTCGAGAAATCGTTTTTTTAAAAAATTCATTTATGGAAATAATCTTACCTTAGTCTCAGATCATTTCCACCAGAATTTTTATCAAGAAAACTCACCAACAAGCTTTTTAAAGTAATTTCCTCTTTCAACATAGTTGTCAAAAGTATCAAAGCTTGGGCATCCCGGAGAGAGGAGGACTGTGTCCCCGATCCTAGACTTTTGGTAAGCTAAAAGAATAGCTTCCTCAAAAGTACCGATCAGGAATGTTTCCGAGAAATCCCCAACGTCACGGTTGATTTTTTCTTTCGCTTCCCCGACTAAAATCAAGTTTTTGACCTTTTGACGGATCAGATGCTGAAGATCTGAGTAATCCAAATTGGAATCTTTTCCACCCATGATCAAAATCACGTTCTCATCAAAACAATCCAACGCACGTTTTACTGCATGAACATTCGTCGCCTTAGAGTCATTATAGAACATCACTCCACCGGCCTTACGAACATATTCAATACGATGAGGAAGTCCTGGGAAACTATCGATCACTTTTTGGATAGCCTCAGGCTTGGCACCATAATCTCTTGTTGTGAGGATAGCTGCCATAATGTTTTCGACGGCATGCTTGCCTTTCATTCTGACATTTGCAACTGAGTAAGTTTCGATTTCTTGAGAAACTCTAACCTTGATCTCTTTATTAGCCATTAGAACCGCACCACCGATATTCATAATCTGTGGTTCAAGAGCTACTTTTCTTGAGAAATAAAAAATACGCCCGCGTTGAACGACTGGATCACGCGCAAGATCCACTACTCTGTTGTCATCTGCATTTAAGATGCTCGTAGTCGCGTTGTTTGTGTTTCTAAAAATCTTGCGTTTTGCACCAACGTATTCTTCCATTGAGCGATAGCGATCAAGATGGTTTTCACCAATATTCATAAATACAATATTTTTTGGGTTGAAAGTATCTGCATGTTCAAGCTGGAAAGAAGACACTTCGCACAGGACGACGTCTGCTTTTTCTTTGCGTTGAACGTACTCCACAAGAGGAGTCCCGTAGTTGCCACCTAGCCAAACTTTTACGCCCGATTCAACGAGCATTTGCTCTGCAATCTTGATTGTAGTGCTTTTACCATTCGTACCTGTAATGGCAATGATTGGCTCCTCTATAAACTGAGCAGCAAACTCAATATCTCCTGTCACCTTCTTGCCATTCTTACGAGCATACTCAAAAACTTTTAATTCAGGCGAAACACCGGGGCTCAGAATGATAAGGTCCTGTTCAAGTAACAACTTTGGAGTATGTCCTCCTAAGTCATATTCAATATCAAGTTTATCAATCTTCTCGAGCGCTTGAGAAAGTTCTGCTGGTGACTTGTGGTCACTGACAGTGACTTTTGCACCCAACTCTACAAGAAACTTCGTCAACGCTACCCCTGTTGAAGAAAGTCCCACGATCATAACTTTTTTGCCAGCTACGTCTTTCATATTTTCTATCCTTCCTAAAATACTCATGGAAACAAGCTTCATTCATAAATCATGAATTCAAAGCTAGCTTCACTTTAATTATCTTAATTTCAATGTACTTAAACTCAGTACTGCCAAAATGATTGCAACAATCCAGAATCTCACAATCACCTTTGGCTCTGCGATCCCTTTCAATTCAAAATGATGATGAAGAGGCGCCATTTTAAAAATTCTTTTTCCTGTTAATTTAAACGAAACCACTTGTCCGATCACCGAGAGAGCTTCAGCTACAAAGACTCCTCCGACTAAAACTAGAAGCAACTCGTTTTTCGTAAGAACTGCCATTGTACCAATAAATCCACCCAGACCTAATGAACCAATGTCGCCCATAAAGACTTGCGCAGGATAGGTGTTAAAC
>JAEYZS010000119.1 GCA_023427925.1 Pseudomonadota bacterium
AAGCCATTGCGTAAAACCAAATCGAACTATTAAATATGCCACAAGCAGAAAAGCCCAACATTGGGATTTCAATTTTTTGTATTCCATAGTTTAATTCTGCATACTTCACACTTTATAATCAATTAAATAGTGTTAATTGCCGTAGCAGGTGAGACGCGTTTAGACCTTATTATCGCAAGTCAGGAGTTAAACAGTCTTCGTGGATTTAGTCTTAATTGCTTCGATGAATTTGGTGTATCGATTCATATGATCCTCGCTAAATAAAATGTATTAAGAAAGAATTTCAGATTTTTAGAATGATGTATAGGAAATAGTGGCGGGGTAGGTGGGACGGGTTTAGAACTTATTGCTGGATGTCGAAGTGGGCTTAAATAAAAAAGGCTCCGTTATTAAAGGCCTTTGACACAAGAGATAGTCATCAATGAAATCTCAGTAATAAATTGTAGTTCCTAAGATAAATTCGACTATGGTCGATCTAGATACAGAAGAATTTTTTGACTTTGATTTATAAACTTTAGGCCCAAAAGAGAATTCAAAAGATTTCTGCCGAGAGACAATGTTTGTTCCGAAAGACCAATTTTCACTGGAGTTATCCCAGCCATATCTACCTGCAATAAAGCTATAGTATTGATTGTTCCATGTTGTTTTGACTCCGAGCAGGGCCGAATATTCATCATTTTGGTTTGCTTGAGAGTGTACATAGAAAACGTCGGTAAAAAGTAGATTTTGATCTCCGATAAGCATCGAAGCCCCACTACCTATCTTTAAGATCGATTCTTCTGGATCTTCTTCATCCAATATTGACTCTATCGGTTCTGGCAAGCCATCCAAATAAATAATCGAAAAACTTTTATCTTCCTTGCCGATATAAGGAAGACTTTTATGTACATAGGCGCCCCACATAAATTCTTTTGCAACATGGGAAAGAGATAAAGTTAAAGCTGGCTGATAGTACACCTTTGAAATTTCATAGTAGTAGAGACCTACAGTAGGGTTTTTCAGCTGGGTAATGCCAACTGTTTTAGATTCGTAATTATTTATTGCAATATCAAACCCGAGCGACGTGCCTGGAGATAATAAATATGCAAATCCTGCGTGAAGGCCAAAACTTGAATCAACTGTTTCTGATCTAAACTTAGAATCATTGTCTTCGTTTTTAAGAATGAGAATATGTTTAGGGTCGTTAACAATACCCCAGAATGAAGTCCAATCGCCTTTTCTAAAAACACTCAAAACATATTTTGGAAGAACCTGGAATTTATTGTAATTTCCAAAGTCTCCACCAGAAATATCTAAATAAGCTAGAGAGGATGCACTTGCTGAAAATGAAGAATCATCTTTTAAAAAGCTAATGCCAGAAGGTGTGAAAAATGCATTCGAAGAATATCCTGGCAAGCTTGCTAAAGGACTATCAAAATAAAATTCGGACTGAGCTTGCGCTAGCGGTGACATAAGAAAAAAAAGATTAAAAAGTAATTGCATATTATGCCTATGTCTTAAGTAAAAACGGAAAGATATTTCCCTGTCTTCTAAGTGGTCAATAATAGAATGATTGATCGCCACCTAAGTTAATATTCGTAAAGAGTTGATAGTTCAAATGTCTTAACTTTTATTTTATTGAATTTATTGAGGAAAATAGTGGCGGGGTGGTCGATCTTTGAACCCGAGTACAGATAGAAATGTAGTGTTATTGAGTATTTAAGTCAATTTAAAATAATCGTAGATATAAAAGTCCAGCTTCTGGGATCATTCTAAACGAACAAAAGGTTAAAGAAATCAGATACTACTAATTCTCCGTATATTTCATTGGAGAATTTCGATAGCGCCGGTCGAATGATCGGCGTTTCTGCGTTTGGGGCACTGCAAGCATAAATCATTCATCCCAGGCATTCCTAAAAATAAGAAAAAAAATACTACGCTAGGTATATATATAGAATTGTTGCGCCCAATCAGTTTATCTCTTCAATAACAAAAAACATAGATTCGGGGGATATCAAAATGATCAAATCATTATTATTAGCAATTACACTTTTAACAATAAGTACGTCGGGTTGGGCGTGTTTGCCGCCACCAGCATGGGCGAGCGGCGCGAGCGAAATCAGAAAGATCATGTCATCTGTCGCGGTGATTCTGGATACTTCAGGTAAGAATACAAATATCAGAGTGGATAGTCTTTCAGTTGAAGGAGTCCAAGCGATGGGTAGTGGAAACTATAGACTGTTATTGAAAAAAGAGTTCAGAAAACCTTGTTCCGTAGACGTTCAGATAGAATATGTAGCAATTAAAAAAGATCCAAATTTACCACAACCCCCTTGTGGAGCAGTGAACGAAGTTGCTATTAAATCTATCGGTCAACTGACTTGCGAAGAATAATTTTTTAAGGCTGTTATGCGGCTTGTACGGGTTTAAAAGGAATTACGCTGTAGCGGTTTCTCCCGTACTGCTTCTCGTAAAGCTCACCAGAACTTCGCCAGCCCCAATAAACAAGGCCAGCCATATAATGGCGTAGACAAATTTAATAATACTCACGACAACCTCCTATAGTTGTTTGTTAGGAAGGCCGCCAATGGATGTCTTGCTTTAGAAATACTTTAAATAAGAACGCAGTAACTGATAGAAAAAGTCCCTACCAGAATCCTACCAAAACCCTACCAAACTTTGAAATATTCAGAAATTTGGAGAAATATTGCTAATTGAATCGCTACTTCGGTTGATTGTTTATACGTTTAATTTGATTTGGGAATTTTCTTTGGAAGCTCTCATTCATTTTCTTTATGTTAGAAAATGGCGGGGCAGGTGGGACGAGTTTAGAACTTATTTGAGTGCTATTTGAGCTATAACACCGATAGCCGATAGGATCAGCGCGATTACTCCAGACCAAGCTGCAATTCTACTTAAACGAGTATTCTCTCTATATCGCTGTACTTCAGTTACCTCTCTCTGTTGTGACGCGATCTGTTGCTGATGAGCCCATTCGAGAAGTGATGTTAGAACTTCGTTGGTTTTTTCTAACTTTTTATCGTGAGACGTTGATAATTTAACGGATTGAATCTGCATTGCTATAAGTGCTCTTTGGTTTTCTCCAGAGAATGATTTTTCTATGGTTGGTGTTTGCGATGGATATGCCTGCATCATTGAGTGCTGGTTTGCAATTTGTCTTTGAACTTCATCAATTC
>JAEYZS010000129.1 GCA_023427925.1 Pseudomonadota bacterium
AGGTAACTCACATGACTTTTCCACAAAAAATGTGGATCACTCACCTACCTGGACCTTAGACCTAGTTATTTTCAAGGGTTTCACCGCTTTGCTTAAATAATGACCATGCGTATCTATTTGTTTTTACTCAAATTTAAAGAAAATTACACAAACTCCTAACATAATAAAAACAAATCTGTAATTGTGATGCGCTCAGAGCCCACTTGAGCAACGCATCAACGGTAAATTCCTCAGCTTCATTTTTGCATTTTAAGCGTCCCATGAGTCTCTTTGCCGTTATATTGATTTTAGTAATATCTTTGTCCGAGTTTGATCTCTTTGTAGGCATTTCGGACTGGATCTCAAATCTTAATCAATTGTGCTTAAGTTTTACGCCAAGCTCCGCTTACGCTGAAATATACTCCGCACTTATTTGTGGAAACCCAACAATATCAGCAGGCCTTTCGCAAATTTTCAAAAATTTAGGAATCTATCACGCCATTATTGTTTCTGGTTCACATCTTGTTTTTCTCAGCCTTCTGATAGAAAAACTCTTTTACTCACATCGACTAGAAAATTTTCGAATCGCAGCGCTCCCCGTCCTCCTTTTTTATTCTCTTGCCACCGGGGCCGAGCCTCCCGTGATCCGGGCATTTATAGGAATCATTTTGAATATCATCCAAAAAAAGAAAAAGCTCTTTTGGAGTCAAAGTGAAGTGGTGTTTCTCTCTTTATTGCTATGCTTACTTCTCAGTTCATCATGGAAAAATTCGTATTCTCTTCTTCTTAGCTATGTTGCCTCTTTAAGCTTAACTCTCGTCCATGAACAACAATTCTTAAAAAGAAACGCATATATTTACCTTATAATTTTCCCGTTCCTGCTACCACTTTGCCCTCCTCACCCTATGAGTATTATAACAAATGCCATCTTATCTCCGTTGATAGGAATAGTGCTTTTCCCTCTAAGCTTTGTCTCGTTTTTAGTTCCTTACTGCTATTATTTTACCGATTTCCTATGGAAAATCTTTCTTATGATATGCGAGCTTTTTGGAAGCGAGCTTGAAACTCTTCCTGCGATTCGATTCTCTATCTTTTATCTTTGGGCCATTGCCGTATTACTAAATTTCTATGGGGTGACTAGAGAAAAAAAGGTGAACCTATGATTTTGATTTTTATTTTACTCTTTCTTCCGACTTCAATTAGCCAAGACTTTCGAAATCAAATAGTGATATGGAATGTAGGACAAGGGCAATGGGTAACAGGTTTTGATCAAACACAATGCCTTCACTTCGACATAGGGGGAGAGTTCTATAGCGCTCAAAAAATTTCAGTGCTGTGTAAGAGTCGAAAAAACTATTTATTTTTTAGTCATTGGGATTGGGATCATATTGGATTTGCAAACAAACTTCGACAGCTTTCTAAATCCATTTGCGTGGCCACTGAACCCAATGGAAGAGCGATAGAATACAAATTGAAGTTTCTAAATAAAATTCCTAAGTGCAATCATATGGATTACGTCGAGACATTGTCGTTCAATTACAGTAAGGCCAAAAAAGATAACGATTATAGCCGAATCTATGTGTATTACAAAAAGCTTCTAATTCCTGGAGATAGCACAAAAAGAATGGAAAGGGTTTGGAGTCCACTCATTAAAGACAAAAAACTAAAATGGCTATTTCTTGCTCATCATGGGAGTAAAACAAGTACTTCAAAAATTTTTCTAAAACAGTATTCAAGCTATGAATTTGCAGTAGCCAGTGCAAGAAAACAAGTCTATGGACACCCCCATAGATCGGTCACGAATCGACTTAAAGAGTTTAAAATTCCTCTTTTAAAAACCGAGGATTGGGGGAATATACGAATTCTTTTAAACTGATTTATCTTTTTGCAGGTAGAAAATTTCCGAAAGTTGTCATTTCGTACTCATCGATGTGAGTACCCAATTCCATCCTGCGAGTGGAGTCTTTGCTCTCAAGAACTTTTTGAATGAATTTATTCATCATATCATGACCTGACTTATAGAGTACCACATGGCCCATCAGCGGTGCGCCCAAGGTCACGAGATCGCCTAAGGTGTCTAAAACCTTGTGTCGAACGAATTCATCTTTAAATCTTAGTCCGTCAGGATTTATAACTTTTGTGTCATCCAGCACAACGGCATTATCAAGACTTCCACCTTTAATGAGACCTTTTGCCTTTAGGGCTTCAACATCTTTCATAAAACCAAATGTTCTTGCAGAGGAAATTTCTTTTTTAAATACATGCTCATTAATATCAAAATCAACTTCTTGTCTTCCTATTACAGGATGAGGGAAGTCGATCACACATGTCACGCGTAAGCCGTTGTAAGGTACGACATACGCATATTTATTCTCGTCTCCGACATGGATAGGTTTCGTAATATAAAAATACTTACGAGGTTGATCCAAATCAACAACGCCTACTTTATTAAAGGCATCTAAAAATGGTCGCGCACTTCCATCCACGATTGGGATTTCAGGGCCGTCAAGCTCGATGATAAGGTTATCCACTCTGAGTGCTGCTAATGAAGACAAACAGTGTTCGACAGTAGAAACATAAAAGTGATCACCGCCCAACGTAGTGGCCATAAATGTCGCTTGCACACGATTAATATCTAAAGGTATTGAAGGGCGTCCGGGCAAATCAGTCCGTACAAAGTGAATTCCAAAGTCAGCAGGCGCTGGACAAAAGTGAAGTACGGCTTTTTCTCCGGTATGGATTCCTATCCCTTCTACTGTAACTCTCTCTCGAATGGTTCTTTGGAAAAACATGAATCGATACTAGACGCAAAAAACTCGAGAGACAAGACCATTTGTCCGATAAACCCTACAATGAAAAGTATTTTCACTGTGTTATTTCTACTACTTTTAAGTGTTTACATCACCTCATGTGCTTCAAGTGAGCCTGGATCAGACAATGCACACCCCTATTCCGATATTGCTGATGGTTTTATGACACAGGAACCGAGAACTTACCGCGAAGGAAATCATCGCCCAAATGAGTTCTTTTTTAAGCATTGCGAACAAGAGTTTTCGCGTTCACACTATTCAAAAACCGCATACTTTTGCAATGAAAGGTAATGATAAAATAAGTTAAACTTGTTTCGTCTTATTTCTGCGAACAATGATAAACGAAGCAATACTAAGAACGACAAAAATTGCAGACAATACAAACATACCTGATTGCATAACAACTGCGTTTGGTCTCAACACTTCTCCACCGCTCATGAGTGTTGGAAGCTTCATAAAACCTTTAAACGAAGCTAGAATTCCTAGAATCCCCAACATCGCCGCAAAGTGCATGGCGTGTTTTAGTAATCTTTCCTTTAATGCCGCAATTCCCGTTAATAGAACCACCAACCCAAAATAAGCTGGGATTAAAATTGTCGTACTCGCTCTATCAAAATAAAAATATCCGCCTATTCCTCCAACGATTAGTAAAAGTGCATATGCGATTGTGATTTGAGGCATGTTATTCATAGACAATCTCCTTTAGGTAGATCCATTCGTTTTATGAAACGGAAAACTCATATCTATTTCGAGATCGTTTTGGGTGCAATCAATTAATTGTTTTTGCGCTGATTTACGGAGTTCGCGTCAAGACCATGAGATTTCAAGGCATCAACAAACTTTACAAATCCCGCCACTTGACGCTTTAAAACTTGTACCTGCTTTTCATCACCTATGGCTCCATTTTGAACGACATTAGGTGCATTTTGAATAAAAAGTCTATCCGGGTACACAAACGCATTTCTATAATTAAAAACTTGCTGGAGATGCTCTACGGGCCTTAAACCACCAAATCTCCAACCCAGTCCCGTAAATGCCACCGGCCGATATTCAAAAGTCTCAGGATATGAAAAATAATCCACAAAATATTTTAAAACTCCAGGGAACGAGCCGTTGTATTCAGGAACAACCAGGTAAAGGCCTTCTGCCTTATTGAGTAGTTTTACAATATCTGCAATTTTTGGTGGAACATTCGCTCCATAGTGAGCTGTATGAAGAGTATCAAAAGGAAGATCACATAAATCAATAATGTGTGTTTCTTTGCCCACCTGGCTAAACTCTTTTTGAACAAGTTGTGCCACTTCCAAACTTTTACTATTTTTGCGATTTGTACCGGATATTATGTAGATCATGACTTCCCCATTTTCTTTTCCCTGATTCTAAATTAAAAACGGTGAACTTATCAAGTTCACCGTCTTAAAAAACAGATTTTAACTGATTGTTTAACGCATATTACTTGTTAGAAACAAGTTTAACCGTCTCTGCTTTCTTAGGAATGCGGTTAACATACTCTTCTTGAGTAAAGTCATCAACCTGAATAGCATCCCAAACCGCAGCAACACTCTCAACAAGAACCTTCTTCTCTTCGTCATTGATCACGCCTTTCTCATAAGCGAGATCAACAAGGCTTCCTGCTTTTTTCTTAGGTAGAATTTTAGCCTTGATAGCTTTTCTGATCTTTCTTTCTGCACCTTCTGCTTTTTTAACAAGCTTGTATGCTCTTTCTTGTCTTCCAAGTGCATCCTGAGGATCGTTAGAAATAAAGATCCCGTCTGTGAGGCGATCTCTTTGCTCAGAATCAGCTAAAGCCAAAGTCGCTACTTTTTTAGATAGATCATCAGATATATCTTCTCCTAGGGAGTTAAAGTTTGCCCATGCACGGATTGGACCCTTGAATAAGAATCCCACTAGTGGAACATCTAAGTTCGCAAAAATTCCGTCAAATGCTTTTTGAATTCCCGTAAATAGATATTTTAAAGAGTAGTGAACAAATGGAAGGTCTTCTTTTCTTCTGCCCTCAGCTTCGTAGCGTCTTAGGACCGCTGAAGCCATGTACATATAAGAAAGAATATCTGCGAATCTTCCAGTGATCTTTTCTTTTGCCTTTAATGTACCACCCAATGAGCCCATTGCAATGTCCGCCATGATTGCGAAAGTCGCTGAAGTCCAATTGAGTTTTCTGTAGTAGCGGGACAACTCTCCACCTTGTGGCGTTGCTAACCAGCCACGCGTTACAGATAACAAGAACGATCTGAACACGTTTTGAACAACGTGGCCGATATGACCCCAGAATGCGAGGTCAAAGGCTTTAACGTCATTTTTTTCAACCGCATCGACTTCTTTATACGCCCATGGGTGAGCTCTTAAAGCACCTTGTCCAAAGATGATCAAAGTTCTTGTCATAATATTAGCACCTTCAACTGTAATACCAATAGGAGTTGCAATGTACGCATGAGCAACAAGGTTTCTTGGACCTCGAGAAATTGCAGCACCACCTAAAATATCCATTGCGTCGTTCACCATAACTCTTTGGTGCTCAGTCGCTTGATATTTTGCAATGGCCGTAATAACTGGAGGCTTGATTCCTTTATCCAAAGCTCCAAGAGTAAACTTTCTCATCGCTTCTAACATATAAGTCCCACCCGCAACACGCGCGATGGGTTCTTCGACACCTTCAAACTTTCCAATTGAAAGACCAAATTGCTTTCTGATTGTCGCGTGGTTCGTGATAACTCGAGTAAAGTATTTAGCACCACCTGTGCTCTGTCCCGGAAGAGAAATCCCGCGGCCTGCAGCAAGACATTCCATCAACATCTTCCAACCGACTCCAATTCCTTCTTCGCCACCGACTACACTTTCATCCACACTCACGACAACATCTTTACCCTGAGTAGGGCAGTTATAAAAAGGCGCACCCAATGGATCGTGTCTTTTACCGATTATAACTCCAGGAAGGTTTGATGGGATCAAACCGCATGTAATACCTAAATCTTCCCCGCGTCCAAGAAGATTTTCAGGATCTTTCATTCTAAATGCTAATCCGATGATTGTAGAAATTGCGGCCAACGTAATCCAACGCTTGTTCCAATTTAGTCTTACATAAAGTTTGCCGTCGTTTCCTCTAAAGAGTACACCCTCTGCCTGAATTGCACCTGCGTCTGATCCAGCTTGTGGTTCAGTTAAACCGAAACAAGGAATTTCTTGTCCCGTTGCAAGCTTAGGGAGCAGTTTCTTTTTTTGCTCTTCAGTACCGTAGTGAATGAGAAGCTCAGCGGGTCCCAAGGAGTTTGGCACCATCACTGTGACTCCCGCAGGGACTGATCTTGTTGAAAGCTTCATAATCACTTCCGAGTGAGCAAGTGCCGAGAAACCGAGTCCACCATATTCTTTTGGAATGATCATACCTAGGAACTTATTTTCTTTTATAAATTTCCATACGTCTTCTGGCATTTCTCTTGTTTGCCAAAGCTCCCAATCATTAATCATTGCACAGAGCTTATCTACAGGCCCGTCCATAAATTCTTTCTCTTCTTTAGTTAATTCCGGATAAGGCTCTTGCATTACTTTTTTAAGATCTGGTTTACCAGAGAATAAATCAGACTCTACCCACACCACACCAGCATCGAGTGCGACTTTTTCTGTTTGGGAAATTTTTGGCAAGAATTTTAAGGCGTTTAAAACTTTTAAGACAACGCTTGAAACTATCGCTGTTCTAATGGGTTTAATGACAAAGACCGCAAGAACCGCTGCCACTGCGATTGTCACTCCAATGGGAGCTCCAAACCCCAACAACGAAACAACTGTCAGTGCCGCCCACATAAATAGTGGCGCTCCTTTGTATCCCAAAAGCAGGGCTAATACGACTACCGCTCCAATATAATATGCGAGGTTTTCGTTTAAGAAAAACCCTTGTACTGTTGAAAAATCCATAATGTCGCTCCTTCTTTAATTTTTATAAATCCAAATATCTAAATTCTATTTTTATTTATCAGTTCTCGAACAGCGTTCCTCAAAAATTCTTCTGCCTTTGGGTTATGTAACATTCTTTGAAAATGGTGATATCCCAATACATACGAGTAAAGTTTCCACGCAAAATCATTCTTATCTGTGTTTGATTTTAGGTGCTTGCAATCGATTGCTATCTGAACTGCTTTTTCTATATTAAGGATAAGGTCATTTTGGGATTTTTGTACAAAATCCTTTAAAACCCCTGGACGATCATCAAGCTCAAATGAAGCAGAAATAAAAATACTTCCGCCAGGAAGTGTTGCTGTATCATTTAGAAATTTGATCCAGTTATCAACAATTGCTTCAATTCTAGCCAAGCCTTGTGGCTCTTTGAATGATGGCTTCAATACAACCTCAACAAAGTGATCTGTCGCCATTTTTAAAATTTCTAATTGGAGATTGTCTTTATTTTCAAAATGGGCAAACAAACCACTCTTAGACATTCCCACTTTCTTGGCCAATTCTCCGATCGTGATCCCTTCAATACCGTGAACAGACGCAATTTTCATTGCCTCTTCAAGGATGAGCCGTTTTGTAGTTTGACCTCTTAAAGCCTTTGCTGGAGATCGCTGAAAAGCCACATTTGTCATACACTTACCTTTTTAGCACGACCGTTCGTTTTATACAATAGATATCGGTGTTTGAGGCTCAGTGCTAAAGGGAATACTGGCCATAGGCCTGTTTTAATAGTCTAATTAAGAGCTTAGAAGTATAAGTCTAATTTTTGATTTATGACTCAATATGAGACATTCACAATGCAAAATGTAATTTTTCAGATCGAAAAAATCCCCGAGAACTTCAATGAACCAAGGTATCTCCCCGTTTTAAATCGGGAAGAACTTTTTCGTTATAAAAATTTTTCGAATGTTTTAAAAAAACGTCAGTTTTTATTTTCAAGATTTATCCTTAAAAACAAGCTTTACGAAGTGACTGGCGTTAATGCCGATGAAATTTATTTTGAAATTGGAGAGCATGGTAAACCTTTTCTTCCGAACCAAAGAACTCACTTTAGCATTGCTCACTCGGAAAACTATGTCGGTTACGTCATCAGTAAAAAGGAAGTCGGTCTTGATATTCAAGTCCAAAGAGAATTTCAAGATGTAAACGCTTTAATTGAAAAGGTTTGCCACGAAAATGAAATCAAATCCCTGTCCCACATTTCAGACAAAGCATCTTATTTTTTAAAGCTTTGGAGTCTTAAAGAAGCCTATTCCAAGTGTACGGGCGAAGGCTTTCAAGCTAAATTCAAAACCTTGGACTTCTCCACCCTAATTAAAAGCGAATTTACCGAGCCGCAAAACCTTGAAGTTCAAGGTAGGCACTACGAAGTTCTATTTAAAGTTCTCGATCGAACACAAAAAATCTATGTGGCAGCTTTTAAACGAATATATTAGATCTGAAACGATTTTAAAAGTGTATCAACTTAAGTCATTTCATTAATAGACCGATAGTCTAGTATATGAAACACCTTCAGAAAACTATCACACTTATTATCATTTTCTCAGGTCTAACTCTCTCTTACCAAAACTGCTCTCAACAGCGTTTTGGCTTCGAAAAATATGAAGGAACCCTATGCCAAGAAATCGATGCACCTGACTTGATTCCAAAAGTTAAATATCAATTTCTCCCAAATTCGATACAGCAGCCCGGCTTCCATCACTTTATGTCAACACCTATGGTGGGTGATCTTAATCGCGACGGAATTCCTTCTATTGTAGCTACAAGTTTTTCTAAAGTGAGTTCTGATCATTTCCCTAACGCCCAAAATTCTCCGACCTACAAAAAGAATGGAGTGTTAAGAGTGATAAATGGACAAACAGGTAAACTACAATTTTCTGTGTATGGTGAAGATGTAAGTCCATTAGCAGATTTCTCTCCGGTGCTCGTTGATATTGATAATGATGGCTACTCCGAGATTGTTTATTCGCATTACAATGGAAAAAAAGTCATCGCACTTAATTACGATGGTAGCACTCGTTGGACATGGCAAACCTGGGGCGACAAAGATTTTTCAAATTGTTCTCAGAGTTTTTCAGCTGCGGACTTGGATGGCGATGGTAAAGCTGAGATCCTTGCG
>JAEYZS010000159.1 GCA_023427925.1 Pseudomonadota bacterium
ACGTTGACGATTTTTCAGATTCAATTTCTGAAGTTGAAATTAGCAAACAAGTCAGAATTGTTTTGGTGGCTGAAAAGTTTGACCCAGAAGTTATAATCGCGTCCGATTGGCTTCTTGAACAGTTCAAGGTTGATGTTACGGCATTTGGCATCGAAGTCTTCAAGAGGAAAGATGACATTTACTTATCGTTTAATCAAAAGTTCCCACTGCCCGAGTTGAATGAAACATATGTAGCAAGAACCCAACGCCGCAGCAATGAGGCCAACGAGACAGAAATGACTTGGGACGAGGTCGCAGCAACGTTGAAGTACGCTTGGGGTAAGTCAGCTATTCAGACCTTTCAAAAAGTCAGAGCCGGAAATCCTGATCGTCGTCGATTTAGCAATGTGCGAACTGGCTATGACGGCTTTGATTGGATTACCGTTAATATGAGGCGTGAATACGTTAACGTCTACATTCGTGGGCTACCCGAAAATGGAGATACTCTTCTAAAGTCAAAGTTCAAGGAGCCAATCTCTGTACTACGATGGAGAGATGGTTACTCTTTTCACGTGAAAACTCAGTCTCAGTACGAAGATTTGCTGAAGTGGCTTGAGATCGATTCTGAAAAGGGTCGAAAAAAAGCAGCATAGACAAAGTCAGTGAAGTCCCAGGTTTTTAGAATCGGTTGCGCCAGACGGGTCAACTCTTCGGACGAACTAAACCAACACAATTCTAAAGTGATTCTACGGGCTTCTACTTTTTTTGTAGTATGTTGCTTTTGACAAAACCTCAGGCAAAGGTCAGGCAAAATCCAGGTAGAGGTTCGAGTTTTCATGTGAGTTCATGTGATGTCACGCAGATGCTAAAAACCTAACCCCGTAAAATCATTAAGTTTGGAATTTCAGGCGGTTAGGTTTTTACGGCGTTCATGCCGCGAGATTAATGGCGGAAAGGGTGAGATTCGAACTCACGGTAGGGGTTAACCTACACACGCGTTCCAGGCGTGCGCCTTAAACCACTCGGCCACCTTTCCATTTAGAGACTTAATTGATTTAAGAGATTTATTTTTATTAAATATCCATCGCAACTTCAAGAAATATAAGGTATTCATCTAAAAAATGGCCAATATAGTGCCCCGGACGAGATGCGCCGTACCCGGTAATGACAAGACGACGCTCTTTTATTTTTTATTAAACAAAGGAGTGGTCATGTCTAAAGCATGGATCTATTTGATTATAGCAGGGTTTCTTGAAACAGGTTGGGCCATTGGACTCAAATACACAGACGGATTTACCAAACTTATTCCAAGTGTTTTAACAGGACTTGCACTTGCGGGAAGTATGTATCTTCTCGCTCTTGCAGCTAGAGAACTACCTATTGGAACGGCTTATGGAATTTGGGTCGGCATTGGAGCTCTTGGAGCTGCGATACTTGGAATTATTTTATTTCAGGAGCCTGTCACAGCAGGAAGATTATTTTTCCTGACACTGTTGTTGGTTTCTATCATAGGTCTTAAATTTACAAGTGGTGCTTGAGAGTGGCCTGCAAACCCAGCATCTATATAGAATAAGTTCTTCCCAAAATTCTTCCAAGTGTAGATCGGAAAATTCTGGGAAGAACATCATGACGAGTTATGTGATTACAAACTCCAGTCGCCCGCTGCCTCTGGTTGATAAGTAACTTCAGTCACTTGAAGAGTTCTGGACTGCCCATTTGGCATTGGCCACTCGATGGTTTGCCCTTTTCTTAAACCAATAAGAGCAATGCCGACCGGGGCAAGAATAGATACTTGTTGCTTGGTTACATCTGCATCCTTTGGATAAACCAGAGTAATTTCGCTTTCTTTCTTGGACTCAGTGTCTACGAATTTCACTTTTGAGTTCATTGTTACGACATCTTTGGGGATGTCGGTTTGTGGAACGACTTTGGCGACGGCGAGCTCTTCTTCAAGAGCCGCTGCATTTTTTGTTTCCGCATGTTGTACCAATAGAGCAAGCCTTTCGTAGTCTTGTTCGGTAATGAGAAGTTGATGTTGTTCAGTCATTTGTGACCTCCTAGTTAAATAAAAAATTTAATAATTAGATATAAGAGTGGTGTGTCGTCGTTTGAGTTAGATAGCGACGACGAAATTAATGGTGGCAGTAGTTCTGTCTGGAAATCTTTTATGTGCCATATAAACACAGTATACCATAGTTACTAAAATAGACAATGAGTGAATTATGAAGTTAAAAACAGCGTTTAAATGGCTCTGGTTATAGCCCAGTCCTTAGACGCGAGTATTCAAATCCAATTAGCTTAATCGAGCTGAGTTCCTCTTTCGTAATGGCTCCTTAGAACCACTGTCGTTAAACTTCTTTGAAAGCCAGGTACCTTTCTTATTTTTTGCAATAGCTCATCGAGCTTTGTTGGAGTTGCAACGCGGACTTTTAGCAAAATGCAATCTTCACCAGCTACACTATGGCATTCTTCGATTTCTTGAAACTTTTCTAGGAACTTTGCACTATCCTCACACGACGAGCTGCCTACACTTAACCGAACAAATGCACATACGGATTTATTTGCAGCCTCCGGGCGAATCTTGATTGTGAAGTTTTCAATGACCCCTTCTTTTTCGAGTCTTTTAACCCTTGCGTGAACGGCGGGGGCTGAAAGATGTAAAGCTTTCCCTAAATCCGCATACTGTTGACGGGCGTTTTGGGTTAATAAACTTAATAGTTTTTTGTCTACTTCATCCAGTATCATGGGTTCCCCCTGGGTTAAGCTTAATGGGCTTTGTTTCTAATTATTTTCAATAAATTAATATTCCAGCTTAAAGTGATTAGGTGTATAACACGTATCGCTGAACGAGATCAAGTCGTTTGAAAGTGGTATAATATGAATAATGTCTCTCAACTGAGTGTCGTCTTAAACTTCCTGAGTGTATATATAGTTTGGGGATCGACGTACTTAGCAATTAAGTATGCGGTCATTTCATTCCCGCCATTGTTGATGGCTTCAGTCCGATTTTTTTTAGCAGCATTGCTGATGTTCTTAATTGGAAAGATCAGAGGTGAACCAAGTCTGCTTCCTCCAGATAGAAAAATTGCAGGCATGAGTGGCATCTTGCTCGTCTTCGGTAATGGACTTGTCTGTATTGCTGAGATGACAATTCCATCAGGATTTGCCGCCATCGTTATTGGTACAACTCCAATTTTTATTATTTTATTAAACTGGTTTTCTTTTGAGAGAATTATTCCCAACCTAAGGCAGGTCGTGGGAGTTTTGATATCCTTCGTTGGAATTATTCTTTTAACGAGAGGTGACTCTGGTGCATCCAATTCAAGTTACCTTATGGGAATACTACTTTTAATATTCGCCGTCTTAAGCTGGTCTGTAGGAACACTCATGCAAAGGCGGGCAGGAAAACTCCCTAATATTTTTTCATTCTCGGGTTATCAGCTACTAATTGGATCAGGAGTTGTCGGTGTTCTTGGGATATTTATGGGTGAGCTTGCACAGATAGATCCAGCTAAAATTAACTCTACAGGAATCTATGCGGTGCTTTATCTCGTCTTTTTTGGTTCAGCTATTGGATTTTCTTCCTATATTTGGTTAAGTCGTAACGTCGAACCGACAAAGGTGGCAACTTATGCGGTAGTAAATCCGGTCGTAGCTGTTTGGTTGGGATGGCTAATTGCAGGTGAGAAGATGGATTTGAATACACTCATGTACTCAGCAATTGTCTTAGTAGGGTTGTACTTTGTGATCTTCAAAAAGAAAGTCGCAGACAAAAAGATTGTGCCTGCTAAAGC
>JAEYZS010000237.1 GCA_023427925.1 Pseudomonadota bacterium
ACTTTAGACCCCTCCGGGCCCTTTTTAACTTCGTCGATAAATGGTTCAAACGTTTTATCATCCATAGAGTTTGCTAAAATTTCGACCTCTGAACTTACGAGATTACGCACCCACCCAGTCAATTGGAGTTGTCGAGCGGCCTTCAAAACGAATTTACGGAAACTTACGCCTTGAACCAACCCATAAACGATTATTTGTTTTGATTTCATAAGGGTTTATTCTATATCTTATGTCACATGTCGATGCCTACAAATATTTTGTCAAAGAATATCCTCAATGCCGAGCTTAGAGCTTTAACAGAGAAATTTTCTACAGACTCTCAAACTCTCTTTACTAAAAAACATGAGATCTCACGTCCGTTGAATTATTATATCGATCAAACTTTACTTAAACCCGAAACCACCATCGAGCAAATTGAAACGCTCTGTGGAAATGCACGAAAGTTCGAGTTTCGAGCTGTTTGTATTCAGCCTTATTTCTTAAACAAAACTCGCGAACTGCTCAAGGGTTCATCTGTCATGCCCATCACTGTTATCGGATTCCCTCTCGGAGCAAACAATACTGCGACCAAAGTTTTTGAAACTCAAAATGCAGTTACATTGGGTGCTCAGGAAATTGATATGGTCATCAACATCTCTGCTCTCAAAAGCGAAGAATATGATTATGTATTTCAAGATATCCGCCAAGTCGTGCAAGCCGCTCAGGGGCTACCTGTAAAAGTAATTGTGGAGACGGCTTATCTCACTCAGGAAGAGAAAATATTCCTTTGCGCTGCTGTTCAGCTCTCAGGAGCAAAATATATAAAGACATCGACAGGCTTTGCTACATCTCATGCACAACTTGAGGATATCAAGTTATTTAAATCGTTACTTGGAGAAAGAATACGGATTAAGGCCAGCGGCGGGATTAGAAATCAGGAACAAGCTAGAGCATTTATCGAGGCTGGCGCTGATCGCATTGGAACAAGCGCGGGAATTGAAATTGTTCAAGGCCATTTATCAGAAGGTTCGGGTTATTGATGTTGCCAGTAGAAATTCTAATTAAAAAGCGCGAGCGACAAGAACTCTCAAAAGAAGAAATTCAGTTTTTTATAAACAGCTTCGTCGAAGAAAAGATTCCTGATTATCAGATGGCCGCGCTATTAATGGCTGGATACTTAAACGGATTTACCTCTTCGGAAATTTATGCCCTTACAGATGCTGTTAAGAATTCAGGAAAGATTCTTGATTTTTCCGACTGCGATTTTCCGACAGTAGATAAGCATTCGACCGGAGGTGTTGGGGACAAGACGAGTCTGATCCTTGGCCCCATTGTAGCCGCTTGCGGAGTTGGCGTTCCGATGATTGCAGGGCGCGGATTAGGACACACTGGGGGGACCGTTGACAAACTCGAAGCCATTCCGGGCTTTAATTGTCACATATCTCTTGAGGATTTCAAAAAACAGATAAAAGACCATCGACTTTCAATTATTGCTCAAACCAACGAAATATGTCCGGCCGATAAAAAAATGTACGCGCTCAGAGATGTCACCGGAACCATCGAATCTATTCCGCTAATTTGTGCATCTATCATGTCAAAAAAGTTAGCAGAGGGAACTTCGTCGCTTGTACTCGATGTCAAATTTGGAAATGGCGCCTTTATGAAAAAACCAGAAGACGCCAAATCCTTGGGATTAAAGCTCAAAGAAATCGGCGTAAATGCTGGTAGAAAAGTCTCTGTGTTTCTTTCTTCAATGGACCAGCCACTCGGCGAATGGGCTGGAAACTCGGTCGAAATTGACGAGTGCGTTTCAATTTTGAAAAACGAAGACTCTTCCGCAGATGGTAAGGGCTATCAGGATACTCGTGAGCTGTCTTTAGTTTTAAGTGCAGAAATGCTCTATCTCGCGGAGGTTACA
Organism: Pseudomonadota bacterium; assembly: GCA_023427925.1. Lineage (GTDB taxonomy): Bacteria > Bdellovibrionota > Bdellovibrionia > Bdellovibrionales > JAEYZS01 > JAEYZS01. Next base: position 1,898 of record JAEYZS010000237.1, read on the forward strand.
AAAAGTTACGACGAGGGCTATCAGCTCGCAAAAAAAACTTTAGAAAGCGGAAAGGCATTTGAGAAATTCGAAGAAGTTTGTAATGTCCAGGGCGGAAATCTCGCTTTACTTCCTAAACCAACAAAGTATCTTGAAATCAAGTCTGCTGAAGATGGTTATGTTGAAGCGTTTGATACTAAAGAAGTTGGATACGCAGGAATTTTGCTTAAAGCTGGTCGACAAATTTCAAGCGATTCAATCAATCCTGTTGCGGGAATTAGAATTCACAAGAAGGTAGGAGATAAGGTTTCTAAAGGTGACGTTCTTTGGACCATAATGAGTAGCGAAACAACTTACTTTGACGATACGACAAGAAGATTGCAAAGCGCCATAAGAATCTCCAATAACGAAATAGGGCCAATCAAATTATTGGGCGAAAAATTATAGAGGAAATTATGAACTTACAAGAAACAACTCAGTACATTGAGAAGAAAATCGGAAACGCAAAACCCAAAATTGGCTTTGTGTTGGGCTCGGGGTTAGGCGAATTTGCCGATAGCATTACTGACCAGGTAGTTATTCCATTTAGCGAAATTCCTCATTTTAAAAAGCCAAAGGTTTCAGGCCACTCCGGAGAACTTGTGTACGGAAAAATTGGCAAAACTCCGGTGGTTGCTCTTAAAGGTCGAGTTCATTTTTATGAAGGACATTCGACAGACGAAGTGATTTATCCAATCCGAACTCTGGGAGAGTTGGGAGTCGAAATTTTGGTTGTGACCAATTCTTCTGGTGGACTTAAAAAAACTATGAAGCCGGGAGAATTTATGGTGATCACTGATCACATTAATCTCACGGGTCAAAATCCACTCATCGGACCCAATGATGATACTCTTGGACCAAGATTTCCTGATATGACCGAAACGTACGACAAAAAACTTTCTCAAAAACTGGTATCGATTCTAAAAAAACTCAAAGTCAAAAATTCAAAAGGCGTTTATTGTGGCGTACTGGGGCCCTCCTATGAAACTCCAGCTGAAGTTCGCTACCTCCAAAAAATTGGGGGCGGAGCTGTCGGCATGAGCACTGTTATGGAGGTCATAGCAGCTCGTCACATGGGTTTAAAAATCGTGGGCTTAAGTTGCATAACAAATGCCGCCGCGGGAATTCTCAACAAACCCCTCAATCACCAAGAAGTCACTGACGCTGCTAAAAAGGCGACAAAAAACTTCTGTAAAGTTTTAGTCGAGTTTTCAAAAAACATTTAACCGAAATTTTTCTTCCGGAAAATTGAGGAGTTACCGATTCCCAACGCTATATTTTAGACGTTGGTCTTGTACTGTCTCATTTTGATTTTACCGAAAAGCTTCTAGTAACAGTCACAAATATGGAGTTCATGGATTGAGCTCGACTGGAAGGTATGGATGCTTTTACGGGTTTATTCGATTCTTGTTTTGGTCACATTTTTGTTAGTAACTTCTGCTTGCTCGCAAAAAGAAGAATCAGCGATTTTTCCTGCGAACAATGGATTCCCAACAGGTGACTGCTCCTCTACTGCACACAAAACCAGATATGTCGTCAAAAAGAAAGACGGATCAATTGTGCGAGTCCATGCAAATTCTCGAGAGGAAATGCTTGAAAATTACGTCCGTCCAAATCTCAACAAGCTTGAGTTTGTAGAAACAGATCAATTGATCTATGCCAACGATCTTATCGTTCCTGCTGAGAGAGAAATTAATGAAAACTCAGTTGCTACTTGGGGCGCTGATAGAATTCAGGCAAAAGTGGCGTGGGATCAAAACATCAAAGGCCAAGGGGTTACTGTTGCAGTTATTGATTCTGGTGTGGCTATCAATCACTCTAGTCTTTCTTCAAAAATTTATGTCAATGAAGCTGAGCTTTTTGGGATTCCAGGAGTGGATGACGATGGCAATGGTTATATCGACGACATTCGTGGATGGGATTTTGCTCGGAAAAGTCCACTCAACAACGATACATCAGGACACGGAACTCATGTTGCGGGTGTGATTTCGGGTTCTCACTCAGGACCAATGAAAGGCGTTGCGCCTGAAGCTAAAATTTTACCTCTCGATTTTATGGAAGGCGGAAGTGGTTTTACTAGTGATGCTATTGAAGCTATCGAATACGCCAAAAGCAATGGAGCGCGTGTCATCAATGCGAGCTGGGGATCTTCATTTTGCTCTAAGCTTTTAGAGGACAAAATTAATTCTCTTGTGAATAAAAATGTCCTCTTTGTTGCGGCCGCCGGAAATTCCGGAAATAATATTTCTTATTGGCCAGAGTACCCTGCTGCGTTTATTAGTGAAGCTCAAATCACTGTGGGTTCAATCACTCAACGCGGATTTATGTCTTCGTTTTCGAATTACGGAAATTTAGTCGATGTGATGGCTCCGGGAGATGAGATACTGAGCACTTATCTCGGTAACGATTATGTTTACCTGTCTGGAACGAGCATGGCAGCTCCATTTGTAAGCGGTCTTGCAGCTCTACTCGTTCAAAAAAAGCCTGATATAACTGTACATCAACTTAAGAGCATTCTCTTAAATAGTGTGGTCAAAAGAAATTATCAGATTAAAACTCAAGGGGAAATCAGCGTTCCAAATGCATTAAGCGCTGTCGATAACCTTTAGTTTTCGAGCGAAGTACATAGAAACTTCGCTTCTTCTTTAAATCTTTTTAGAAATATAAAGATCGTTGTGGTATTCGCCGTCGATATAGGCAAACTCTTTTTTGGTTCCTGTGATTTCAAAACCAAAATTTGTGTATAACTTTACGCCGCGCTCGTTAGACTCACGCACTTCCGCACGAATGTATATGTATCCCATCTTTTTTGCTTCGCGCTCGAGCGTTTCTAAAAGTTTTTTTGCTATCCCTTGCTGCCAGAATTCCTTGAGCACAGTCATCCCAAAGTAGCAATTATGTTTAAGCCATGGATGGTCTTCGATCAAGTGCACAGGTCCAAAATCCATCTGCGCGATAAATCGATTCTCATATATGGCATTAACAATCATTTTCTTTGCAGAGGCCGTATAATCACGAATGCGGGCCTCGGCTTTTTCTTGTGTTAATACAGGTTGTCCCGGGAATTGATAGGTATTTTTTGATTCCATTTTGATGTGCTCAAGAAAATCGCGAACTTTTTCCCAGTCATCCTCCTCTGGCGACCGAAGTAGTATTTCTCTTCCATCTTTGATTTTAAATTTTTCGGGAGTTAATTTAGCCATCACTTACCTCTTAGCGATTGAGCGCTCAGATTCAAATTTATTCGATCTGTAGCATGAGCACAACAGACTTTTAGATGCCGCGCATTAAAGTGTTGTTTTTATCTATGAAAATATGCATTTGCCGCATGAGTTTTGATTTGAGGCTATCTGTGCATTTCTGATATACATTTTTAGTTACAAACTCAATCTGAAACTCGAGGGAAAAATGCGAACCTATATTCGTGATTTAAAAAACTTTGTCGGTGAAAAGGTCACTCTCAAAGGATGGGCCTATAATGTCCGGTCTTCCGGGAAAGTGAAGTTCTTGTTACTGAGAGATGGAACGGGACTTTGTCAGTGCGTCTTTTTTAAAGGCGGCTGCAATGAAGACGCCTTCAATAATTTTGAGCAGATCACACAAGAAACTTCCGTCTTTGTTACGGGAACTGTAAAGGCAGACCCACGACAACCGGGCGGTTACGAGCTTTCGGCTGAGAATTTTGAAATTTACGGAAAATCCGTCGATTACCCGATCACTCCAAAGGATCACGGAACTGATTTCTTGATGAATAACCGTCACCTTTGGTTGCGTTCAAAAAGACAAGTTGCAATTATGAAAATTCGTCACACAATCATCAAGGCCATTCGAGACTTCTTTGATAACGATGGTTTTACGTTGATGGATTCACCAATCTTCACACCAAATGCGTGCGAAGGGACTTCGACCCTGTTTGAAACAAATTACTTTGACCTCAAAGCTTATCTCTCTCAGTCGGGTCAGCTCTATGGCGAAGCAAGTGCTGCGGCTCTTGGTAAAGCCTATGTATT
>JAEYZS010000242.1 GCA_023427925.1 Pseudomonadota bacterium
GATATGGACTTATCAAGAATCAAAGGATATCGCTCTCTTATGTGGGGCTGATTTACGAATTGTTGAATTGTCTCTGCGATTTTAAGTTTCTCTTCGCGATTCTTTGATCCTGGAGGGATATCAAGGTAATCAAAAATTGAATTCAATATAGTTCTTTTAGAAAAAGTCACAATGCCCGTGGTTGCAGGATCGTGGCGAGAAGCTAAAACCAACGCTGTATTGGCTGTCCCGAAATCTATGGATTCAGTTCTAAATCTTACCATGGTCCGAACGTAACTTCTAAGTAAAGGATTGCTTTGATTTACCTGCGATGAATTTAAAAAGTTAATGATGTCGGAAATTAATGATATCTTTTGCTGAAGAGCTCTAATATAAATCGGAGGCAATAGAATTGCAGAATAGTGATATGAAACATCATGAACAAAGTGAACCGGACTTTCTTTGAAACTTGCAACAGGGAGCCCGAGTTTTTGCGAAAAATTATTGCTGTATTCTTCAAATCCTAAATGTTTCTGAGAATAAAAGTACAGAGGAATTGGTTCATAACCTAGATAAGAAAGTTCCCTTGAAAGAACCTGAAGAGACTCTGTATACAGAGTTTCACTAGGGACGACCATGGTTTGTCGATTGATAGCACGCATATTTAGCGCCAAACTCGTGTATTTTCCAAAACTCAGAAAGTTATGAACAGGAGAGCCTTGACGATCTTGGCCTGTAGATAGGCTTGATGCTCTGGAATACCAAGGCTTTAAAATATTTCTTCTCAGAACTATTAAATTATCGTTGGGAGCGGGCAGAGAAAGAACTTGTACTGTAGGAGCTTCTTCTGAACTTCTAAACTCATTTGCAACGTCCTTTCTCCATTCTTCAATGACTTTGGTATTGGCACGCTTATCGAGCTGCCGGATCTTATAGGCTCTTGTAATTTTCGCAAAAAATGTAGGCGATTTGTCTTTGAATAGCATTTCGCAAGATTGAGCAAAGCTAGTCACTGACTGTCCAAAGGATAAACAGAAGACCAGTACCAGAAGTGAAATATGACTCAACAGGACTCTATTTCTCATACAATTTCTATTGTTTACAATACCCATGCCGTTTTCTCAAACTTTTTACTACCCGCCGAGTTTAAAATCCTGATAATTTAGAAAAATGAACATTTTAAAGGAACTTTCATTTTTAAAAGAAAACCAAATTGCAACAGATAGTGAAAATCTCCTCGAATATGGGAGGGATTGGACGAGATACTATACTCCAAATCCTAAAGCGATTTTGTTCCCGACCACAACTGAAGAAGTTCAAAAAATTATCTTGTGGGCTAGAAAAAACAAAATATCTATCGTACCTTCCGGGGGCAGAACCGGGTTGAGTGGAGCAGCGGTTGCAAAAAACGGAGAAGTCGTTGTCTCATTTCAACGTATGAACAAGATTATTTCCTTTAACGAAATTGATCAGGTCATGACATGCCAAGCGGGATGCCTGACAGAAGAAGTTCAAAATTTTGCTTCATTAAAAGGAGCCCATTTTCCGGTGGATTTTGCAGCGAGAGGGTCCAGCCAGATCGGTGGAAATGTGGCTACGAATGTGGGTGGATTAAACGTTGTTCGTTATGGATTAATGAGAGACTGGGTTGCGGGACTAGAGGTTGTGACGGGCACAGGCGAAATCCTAAAACTTAATAACGGTCTTGTGAAAAATAATACGGGCTATGATTTCAGACATTTGTTCATAGGAAGTGAAGGCACATTGGGAATCATCACTGAAGTGACCTTGAGATTGACTGTCCCTCCAAAAGACACATCTGTAGTGATCGTTGGCCTAGAGGACCATCAAAATGTTTCTAAAGTCTATCAAAGGTTTAGAAGCGCAATGAACTTAACAGCATTTGAGATGTTTACTGAAGATGCGGTTCAATATGTTTTAAGATCTCATCCCGAATTAAGCCCACCCTTGGGACAAAGGCTTCCGATCTACCTCTTGATAGAAGCAGAAACAGACTCTGAAGACAAAATGCAGGCACTCCTTACATCTTTTGAGGAGTGTGTTGAGGCGGGGTATATTCAAGACGGTGTGATCAGCCAAAGTGAGCAACAAGCCGAGAATTTTTGGAAATACAGAGATTATATCTCTGAAAGCTTATCACCTCATACACCATACAAAAATGATATTTCGGTTAAAATTTCTGATGTAACTCAATTTATCCAAGAGACAAATAAAATTTTAGAGACAGAGTATCCGCAGTTTAAGGTTGTCTGGTTTGGACACATCGGAGACGGCAATTTACATGTGAATGTGCTGAAACCCTCAGAACTCAACATGGATGAATTTGTAAAGAGCTGCCAAAAAGTTGACCAGATTCTTTTTAAAAGTATTGAAAAGTATCAGGGAAGCGTATCAGCCGAACATGGAGTGGGATTGAGTAAAAAACCTTTCTTACACTTTACTCGCTCTCAGGCGGAAATAGAGATAATGAAGCAAATTAAAAAAGTTTTTGATCCTGACTTGATTCTCAATCCTGGAAAAATTTTTGATATTACTTAAGCTCTTCAAGTTTTAAAAACTCTTGATCAGTCTCGATAGAGTAGCGATTCCCGCCAAGTCGCGACTGATAAATTTTTTCTAAAATTTCCACAGCTTTTAGAGTAAACGGGAGAGCCTTTTCTCCCTTTTCACGTAACCACATTTCGAAAAATTGCCCCAATAGGGTCACTTCATCGAGACCATAGGTTTTACCGGACCCTTTTAGCTTATGGAAAGCATTAATTAAGTTTTCTAGATCTTTATTTGCAAAGAAATCACGCAATTCCACAACTTTTTCTGGAATGCTATTTATGTATTCAACTTGAAGCTCTCGAAGCAAATCGTCCATGCTCATGCAGCTTGTTTCTCCTGTTGATCGTCAGCAATGAATTTCCATTCTGGAATTGTGAAATAGAATGTACTTCCTTCGTTTGGTTTTGTTGTGACGTTGATTTGTCCCTTGTGCTCTTCTACTAGGGCTTTCGCAATTGCCAATCCCAATCCGGTTCCTTTTACAAGAGGGTTATCGGGGCTTGAGACTTGGCGGAATTTTTGAAAGAGGATAGATTTTTCTTGAGGTGTCATTCCCTTACCGTGATCTCTCACCATTACCTTCACGGGATTGCCATGTTCCACTTCGACCAGAATTTCCACTTTATTGTTCTTTGGAGAGAATTTAATAGCGTTAGATACCAAATTAGTTATCACTTGCTGAATACGGTCGGCATCAATGTTGAGAGCGACATTTGAAAAATCATGTTTTACAATTTGAACATCAAAAGTTTGCGCCAAGCCGTTTAAGCTCGAAATCGTTTTATCGAGCAAATCGTGCAAGGATGTCCATTCTAATTTTAGTGGTAACTTTTTAGCATCAATCTTTGCCATATCAAGAATATCATTAATCAGTCGTACAAGCCGATCCGTCTCTAACTCAGCTATTTTTATCAAATTGAGTACATCGTCGGCGACGTTTCCCATAATACCGCTTGAGATTAGACTCAACGAACCTTTAATTGATGTCATTGGCGTTCTTAACTCGTGAGAAGCGATGTTTAAGAAGTCAGACTTTGCGGCGTCTAGTGCTTTTAGCTCTTCCATATTATTGAGAACTTCTTGTGCCATGGCGTTGAATGTAGCTTGGAGCTCTCCCATTTCATTTTCTTCAGGTGAATCAAAATTGTAAGAATACTTCCCGTTTAAGAAGTCTGCCATTCGATTAGTAGTACTTTGTAGAGGAGAGAATATCTGACTATTTGAAAACACCTTAAGAATAGCAAGTAGACCTATGACAGTGCAAAAAAGCAAAACTGAATAGAAGATTAATTTTTTTTCTAGGTATAATAGTTGTGCTTTCATATTTTTATAATGAACTTTCTCTTGTTCAAAATAGTTAGCTACGCGATCTTTAAGTTGTCCTTTTTTACCGCTCGTATAAGCTTGAATAATATCACTAAAAAGATTTGCTCTTTGTTCAGGGTGAAGTTGAGCTCTAAACTCCTGAAGAGTTTTTGTGTGATCGTTGGTGACTTTCTTTTTAGGAAGCTCTTCGAGAAGCTGCCTTCCTTCAACAATCATTTCGATATTTTTATAAGTGGATTGAATCTGACTGTAAATACTGTAGCCGACAGCTGACAAAATCATGGTTGTAGTAGCTAGCGCTAAAATTATAATATTCAATTTTAGCTTAATCGGTTTCATCGTCTAGGCGGCCTTTAAAAGTAGATTGTCAATTTGTTCACAGAGGGTGCGCGGTTCAAAAGGCTTTTGGATAAACCCTATTGCGCCTAATTCCAAAACTTCTTTGATGTCTGACTCTTGAGATTTGGCACTGAGAAAAATAACTGGTGTCGAAGATGTGGAGTTCTTTAGATTTTTTAATACGGTGACACCATCCATTAATGGCATCATTCCGTCTAATAAGATAAGATCAAATGACTCTTTTAATGCTAGATCGAGAGCATCTTTGCCGTTTAATACATGAGCGACCTGGTGCTTGCCTATTTTCTCAAGAGTGATTTTTGCAATCATGGCAATGTTTGAATCATCTTCGGCTAGCAAGATCCTCATTATACTACCTTTCGTAAGAGGGTTTGGTACATCCATGACCGGATTTGCTGTAAAAAGTGATCCTTGGCGCCAAAGAAGTGAGTTTTGATTATCCAGTCATTCAGTTTCCCTTTAGCACATTGAACAGAAATGACTTTGACAAAAGGAGCATCGACACCAAGATCTTTAAACAAACTTCCTGTTACCTGAAAGACATCTCCTTCTTGAGGGCAAACAGGGCTCTGAAGAGTCACTCCTAATTCAGATATTGAGAGAATTTTAATGGTCATGTCGATTTTGGCATTGGAGTAGTTGTTCGAACTCCCAAGGTCCACTTGTGGCCATTTGTTTGGTTCGTTTTTCAGTAGTAGTGCTTCAACTTTCTCTAGGAAAATAATTGGATCAATTGGTTTAACGATATAATCATCGACACCGAGTCTTAAAGCACGTTGAACATCATCTTTTGTTTTTCTTCCCGTTAACAATGCAACGACCATGTTTTTCCATTGAGGGTGGTTTCTAATTTTCAAAAGAACTTCAAAACCTGACATCTGAGGCATGTTTGCATCCGATATCACCATGTCGAAAGAAAATTTTTCTAGATAATCGAGTGCTTGCACTCCGTTTGTACACGAAATGACTTCGTGGCCAGCCTTTGATAAAAGCTTTTGACCCATTTTTAAAATGTCATTGTCGTCGTCGACCAAAAGTATTCTAGCCATATCTTGTAACTTATCGGAAACTTTGGGGAAATAGTGAGTTGGAGTCTAAAAATAAGACATATTTTCAAGAGGAACTTTAGTGTCTTTATTAGCTAAAAGGTAAGCAGAGGAAAGAGTGGAAAATTGGCAAACTTCTCTACAGGACTGGACCTGCGCAATCCTGTAGAAGAACATGATTTAATTTTTGGAGACCAATTCTTGAAGTTCACCCGCTTGGAACATTTCCATCATGATATCACTCCCGCCAACCAATTCTTTTTTGATATAGAGTTGTGGGATTGTAGGCCAGTTACCATAGGCCTTAATACCCTCACGAACTTCAGCATCTTCGAGGACATTGACCGATTCAAATGGCACTTGAAGCTCTTTTAAAATTGCAACTGCACGAGCAGAAAATCCACACATTGGAAAATCGGCCGTACCTTTCATAAAGAGAACTACTTCAGAGTTATTAAGGTAATTTTCAATTTTTTGTTTAGTTTGTTCGTTCATTTTTATCCTCTTTCGTTGGGAGTAATTGCTCTGATTGTAAGAGCGTGAACTTCTCCGGTTTTAAGTTCGGGCGCAAAGATATCCATAACCATTCGTTGTCGTTGAATGCGGCTTTGGCCTTCAAACTTGTTAGATACCACTAATACTTGGATATGGTCAGATGTTCCTGTGAGATCTGCCACTTCAGTATGGGCATCCGAAAAACTTTCTAAAATCCGTTGTTTTATTTGATCTATCGTCATAATTGTTGAATCTTTATGCCATAGTGTGTTAACTAAAGGCAATGAATTTTTATGCCCCTCAAGATCCTAAATTTATCAAAAAAGAGCGCGAAAAGGCCCGCGAACTCAAAAAAACGGCTTGGTGGAACCAAAAACTCCAGGTGGGGATCTGTTATTACTGTGAAGGGAAGTTTACAAAGGAAGAATTGACCATGGATCATAAGGTTCCGCTTGCACGTGGCGGAACCTCTTCAAAGAACAATGTCGTGTGCTGCTGCAAGATGTGTAATTCAAAGAAGCAGTCACTGACGTCTGTTGATTTTATTTCTTCTTAGTATCTTTGCTGTCTTTTGCGTCGGCCTTAACAATTTCTAATAGCTCAACCTCAAACTTTAACGGAGTGTTGGGACTGTG
>JAEYZS010000275.1 GCA_023427925.1 Pseudomonadota bacterium
ACTTTACTTCTCTCAGAGATATCCAGCGCGTAAGTCATAAAGTCGTAATGTTTAGTGGGAACGTAGACGGAGCCCATGAGAAGTTGGACTCGGGATCCGTCTTTTCGAAAATATTCTTTTTCGTAAGGAGTGTTACTTCCCTTTGTTCTTAAGTTTTTAATTGCCACATCCGTGATATCCGCAAATTCTGGTGGAGTGAGCTTTTTCCAGTTAAGTTTCCCGTCTTTTAGGTCTTGCGTTGTAAACTTTGTGAAGCCTAAAAAGGCATCATTGGCAACAATGACTGAGCCGTCGAATTTACAAAAAAATAGACCTATTATGCCTGATTCGAAAATCTGGCGGAATAGACTTGAATTTACTTCTTTGGATGAAAAAGGCAATTAGATCGTCCTCGTCGTACAGTAATACCGGTTAATTAGTGATGGATGGTCTGGCTTAACCCACAATCCTAGAATATCTAAACTTTAATCTTAAATTCAATAATTGTTTTCTCCTAGCGGGCCTTAAAGTAGGATTGTTAAGCAATCTACAAATTTGAGTTCAAAACTTTTGATGGTTTTACAGACGTTCGTGTTGAAGTGTTACCATCGGTACGCATTGACCGACTCTATCAGACGTGTTGATATTTAATTTAAGAGGTTTTTTATGAAGTACTTTTTGGAAAGTGTGCCAGAAATTAGAAATCAATTTCTAGAAGACCATATTCTTCGTTCGTATTTAAAGCGAAAACTGCCCGCTGCTATTACGAGCCAAATCGAAGAGGATTTGTCTCGCTTAGGTGAGCGAGTCTGTGGCGAAATATTAGATCTGGGACTTCAAGCAGAAAAAGAGGAGCCAGTTCATATACCGTTTGATAAAGCAGGCAATCGTATTGATCGAATCCAAGTTTCTCCGGCATGGGAAAGACTCGCAAAGATTGCAGTTGAAGAAAGATTAATTTCAACAGCATACGATAGGAAAGAAGGTGTCTTTTCAAGAATTCACCAGATGGTAAGAATCTATTTATTTGGCCCTTCTTCGGCCATTTACACTTGTCCTTTGGCAATGTCAGATGGAGCTGCGCGCGCTCTTGAATTGTATGGCGAAGGCAAGTTTGATCATGCATTCAAAAAACTTACTTCTTCGGATCCTGCATCTTTTTGGACATCTGGACAATGGATGACCGAGCGAACTGGAGGTTCTGATGTAGGCCAATCGACAACAACAGCAACCAAGAAAGGCGAATATTATGAGCTTCACGGTCAAAAGTGGTTCACCTCGGCGACCACTTCAGAAATGGCTATGACTCTAGCCCGACTGGAAAATGCCTCTGAAGGCGGACGAGGCCTAAGTTTGTTTTTTGTAGAAACTCGCAATAATGAAGGGCTGCTCAATGGTATCAAGATACGAAAATTAAAAGATAAAATGGGTACTCGAGCATTACCGACTGCCGAATTAGACCTTGAGGGGACAAGAGCTTATCTTGTAGGCGGCGAGGGGAACGGTATCAAAAAAATATCGTCGCTATTCAATATCACGCGAATATGGAATGCTTGTACGGCAGCCAGTAATATGAGACGCAGCATTGCTCTAGCTAAAGACTTTGCATCGAAGCGATATGCGTTTGGAAAATATCTTAAAGATCAGCCTCTCCATGTCGAAACTTTAGCGAACCTTCAAATGGAACAAGAAGCTTCTTTTCTAATGGTGATGAGGATTGCTGAACTCTTAGGAAAAGAAGAAATGAAACAAGCAACAGACGATGAATGTCTAGTGTTAAGGATTCTAACTCCTCTTGCAAAATTATATACAGCAAAGCAATCAATTGCAGTTACAAGCGAAGCTTTAGAATCCTTCGGTGGAGCGGGGTATATTGAAGAGACTGGCATCCCAAGACTATTAAGAGATTCTCAAGTCCTTTCAATATGGGAAGGAACAACAAATATTCTCAGCTTGGATACACTCAGAGCAATTCAACGAGATGGTGCTCTTTTACCATTCATTAACGATATGGACACTATCTTAAATGCCGTAAAGCGAAGAGAGTTGACGTCGTTGGTTCAAAAAGTCAAAGCAGAAGTCAGCAGTATAAAAGCTTTAGCCAAAAAGTTAACATCTGTATCCGAAGATCATCTACAATTGATGAGCCGAGAAATAGCATACCTCTTTGCACGTACCTATATGGCTACTCTTTTGATCGATCATGCGGATTGGGCAATTTCTAACGAAAAGGATCTCAGATCCTTGGTCGTTGCGCAGAGATGGTGTGACAATTACATTGGGATTTATAAAGAAATGGGTAGTGAGCGTTTCCAAGAATCAAACCTCATTCTATCATAGGAAAGCAAAATGCAAGAAATTGGCAATTTGATTAGCGGACAAAAGAATCTATTTTTATCTGAAAAAACAAAACCCATTTCCTTTAGGCTTCAACAACTTCAAAAACTTAAAGATTTGGTTGTGGCTAATAGAGAAAAAATTTTTGTGGCTCTTTACGAAGATCTTAATAAGAGCCATTTAGAATCATTCATGACCGAATACAATATTGTGATCAGTGAAATTGACTATGCTTTAAAGAATCTTAAGAGGTGGTCTCGCCCGGAGAAAGTGAAAACACCCATGATTATCAAGCCCGCTTCGGCGTACGTTGTCCCGGAACCTTTCGGTGTTTCGTTAATCATTTCTCCCTGGAATTATCCATTTCATTTAGCAATTCTTCCCGCTGTAGGCGCAATTTCCGCTGGTAATACGATTGTACTAAAGCCCTCGGAATATTCCACCCGGACTGAGCGCTTGTTAGTCGAGTTAATAAATGGGACCTTCGATAAAGAATATTTTCATGTTGTAACAGGGGGAGCTGAGATGGCTGAAGAACTCCTGAAACAAAAATTTGATTTTATTTTTTTTACGGGAAGTCCAAATATCGGCAAAATTGTAATGCGTGCAGCAGCCGAAAATCTAACTCCAATTTGCCTCGAGCTTGGAGGTAAAAATCCTTGCATAGTTGACGAGTCCTCTGATCTTGAGATTGCCGCTCGGCGAATCGTGTGGGGTAAGTTCCTCAATGCGGGCCAAACTTGTGTTGCACCAGACTATATATATGCTCACTCGTCTATTAAATCTTCGCTCATTGTACTTCTAAAAAAATATATCCGTGAGTTTTACGGTGCAAACGAAATTCGTAGTAAAGACTATGGACGGTTGATTTCTACTAAACATTTTGATCGACTTCTAACTTTGATGGAAGGTTCTAAAATACTCTATGGCGGAGAAAGTAATCGCGATGAAAAGTTCATTGCGCCGACCCTACTTGATGTAGCGAGCTGGGATGAAAAAATCATGCAAGAAGAGATATTTGGTCCAATTCTTCCAATCTTGGAATACAAGGATTTGGATCAAATCCTCTCTGAACTAAAAACAAAAGATAAAGCACTAGCCACTTATATTTTTTCTGAAAATAAGACTTCTATACAAAAAGTAACATCTGAATTGAGCTTTGGCGGAGGATGTGTGAACGATTGTCTCTTGCAGTTTTCATCTAAAAGCTTACCAGCAGGAGGTGTCGGTCAAAGCGGATTTGGTCGATACCATGGTAAGTATACCTTTGAAACGTTCTCGCACAGAAAGAGTATAGTCTATAAAAGTAACTTTTTGGATTTAATGATGCGATACCCGCCATACACAGAAAAAAAGATCAGTTTCATTAAGAAATTGTTGAAGTTTTAGTTGAATAGCTTGGCGCAAAGGACTGCTGAATGTTTATTGAGTTCTTCCCCTCTAGCTATAGCAGTGTAAAGGCTGCCTTCCATGACAACAGAGCTGACTTTTATATCTTTTGAGTAAGTTGGTAAGATCTTTGAGCCTTTGTTGCTGTTAAAAGTATCCGCAAGTCTATTGTAAAGTGTAATTGCTTTAAGTGCTCTTTCAGGACTAGCTTCCTTAAAATCCGTATAAAGCTGTTCAAGGGCATATTCTCTGGTAATCAGAGCATCGACATAGCGAAGTTCTTTGTAACCCAGAAGTTTGTTGATGAGACCTTCCTGTTGAGGCAAGTCCAGCCGAGGCAATAAGGCTCTGATCAAGGCGAGGTTAAATAGAAATTTACTATTCTCAACAGTGGATATTTCGGTCTGTGTAGGCAGCCTGTCGATGTTTAGGCGGTACTGTGCGATAGCATCCAAGATAGAAAGTCTTGTATTCTGATAGGTCTCTACTTCTTGAGCTAAGGGAGCAGGCATTTTCGCTTTTGAGGCTGAGGACAGAGTAAGACCGAATTTGGCTAATTTCTCAGACAGAGTAAGTGCAGTTTGGAAATGTTTTTCAATAAGCTCGTTGAGTTCCTCAAGGTCACTCTCAAGATTGGAAACTTGATCGATAGAAGTGAGAGATTGGCTATAAGCTGGCGACGCTGTTAGCAGCGTTCCTAGACTTAGTAGAATGAAAAAAATTGCAGTTTTCACTATAGACAAATCCTAATTTGCTTGGAGAAAGAGTGTAGCTTTCCTATAGCAAACAGCATGCCTATAATTGTCACTCAAAATGTAATATATTTCATTTGTGACGGTAAAAATACGACAAGCTTGAACTCCTTACAATACACCCTATTAGCATTATAGGGTGAAGAGAATAGAGCACTTTCTTTACCTATTCACCACCATGAGAGCAGGAGTTCGATTCATTTCATTTGCAATATCTTGTTGGGCTCTTGGAACCAAAAAATTCAACAAAGCAAATACGATAAAAATAACCATTAAATATTTCATATTTTCCTCATCATTCCCGCATCTTTAAGTTTTTCTCGTCAGACGGGTATCTGCTCTATAGGCAAGAGCAATGCCAAACTTGTAGTGCAAATAAATGAACTTTGAAGCTCCATCAAGACCGGCGAGGGACAATCATTGTTCCTGCTTTTGTAGAATCTATAAAACGACTCAAGGGAATCTCTCTCGGTCATTGATAGGCAATCGATGAAACTTTCTGAGTGCTAATTAAGTTGAAACGGAGGCTGTTAAAGCCAGTGATCCAATAAGAGAGGCTTATACAGGGAATTTGTTTTTATTTGGATAGGCTGGACCAAAGAATAATTCTTCAAGCTGAAAGTCTAGTTGAAAAGAAATTCTATGCCCATTTATTGGTCGCTCTGGCCTAATAGTCGAGTACCAAAATAGAACTAGACCTTAGAAGGTCAAACGAAGTGGGGAACAAAATACATGAAAAAACTTTTAATTGTATCAACCTTTATATTGGCTGTTTTTATCTATATCGGGACCGCTTTTGCGTCAGATGAGGTGAGTTACCTTGTCCGCTTTAAGCCTGATGTCGATGCGCAAAAAGTCATGGCAACGCGTTCATTTAATGGGATGAAACTTGAAGCGCTTGTGCCTTCAATGAACCTTTACAAAGTGACAGTAACTAACTCTAGAATGAATGCTTTGAGCATTTTGAAAATGAACGAATCTGTAAAATATGCGCAAGAAGATCATCCAGTAAAACTTCGCGAAGTAGTTCCAAATGATCCAGACTTCTCAAAACAATGGAATCTAAAAAATATTAACGGTGCTGATATCAAAGCAACTGAAGCTTGGTCTTTAGGAACTAAAGGCACAAACAATGATGGTAAAGATGTTGTTGTGGCCGTAGTCGATGGTACTGTAGAAGCAACTCATTCTGATCTAAAAGATAATATGTGGATAAACTCCCTAGAGATTCCTGGAAACGGAATTGACGACGATGGCAATGGTTTCGTAGATGATATTCATGGTTGGAATGCAAAAACCAACAGCGGAAACCTTGGTCAAGGTAACAGCCACGGAACACACGTTGCTGGAATTGTAAGTGCAAAATCAGACAATGGAAACCATGTTGCAGGTGTAAACTGGAACGTAAAGATTATGTCCATTAACGGAGCATCGGGTTCAACTTCAGTGGTTGCAAAGGCATATGGATACGCATTAGCTCAAAAGAAACTATTTATTGAGACCAACGGTGAAAAGGGCGCAAATGTTGTAGCGACGAATTCAAGTTTTGGAGTGGATCGTGCGAATTGTACAAGCGGTGATTTTCCTGTATGGAATGATCTGTATGAGGAAATGGGAAAAGTTGGAATCATTTCTGCAGCAGCAACTGCAAACGCGGCTTGGGATATTGATGTCATTGGAGATGTACCAACTGGTTGCGAGAGTGAATATATTTTCACAGTAACAAACACAACTCAAGAAGACAAACTTTACAGAAGTGCAGGGTGGGGAGCAACTACGATTGATATCGGCGCTCCGGGTACGAATATCTTGTCAACTTACACAAACAACACTGTGAGCTCATTGACAGGAACTTCGATGGCTACTCCTCATATCGCAGGAGCTGTTGCATTCCTTCACACAGTTTCTTCCCCGCAGCTTGCCGATTTTGTTCGCTCAAATCCTGCTGAGGGCGGTCTTCTCATGAAAAAAATCCTTATGGAAACAGCAGATCCTATTTCTGACTTACAAGGAAAGACGATATCTGGTGGAAGGCTTAACTTAGCTGCTGCTGCAAAAAAAGCTTATGAGTATGCAGGTTCAGAGCAGAAGCTTACTAAAAAGTAAAATTAGATTATAGAAATTAAAATTAAGCCGGCGTGAAGCGTCGGCTTTTTTTATGCGGCCTGCTTTTTGCGGACGTATTCAAGTTTCATCCAGTTTCGGATTTGCTTGCGGACAGCATCTCCCACGCCTACAAATACAAACTGACATTGGTACTCATTACTATTAGGAACTTTATCTGATTTATAGCATCGTCCTATGACTTCTCTTTGCTTTTCTGTCTTAAAGACAGGCGAGTAGAAAGTCACAAACTCACCGGGCTGATAAGGTCTATTGCAACGTAATACCAGTCCAAATTCACTGATGTCTTCAAAAACAAAGTTAAAAGCAACGTTGACGGGCTGAAGGGTCTGAATTGAATACAGTTCCTTTTTATAAGACGCATTTTTAGAAACAAGAAGCGAGAATTTTTGTCGGAAGTTTGGTGCGTCTGTGGGCTTCAGCATGTAATCAATGAATGTTCCGCCAATTGTCATAGTCCGAACAAAGTCAATATCGTCGTTATAGCTGAGCAACACTATTGGAATATTCTTATTGGCTTCAAGAGTAATCTTTTTTCTGAACTCTTCTATATATTTTGATGGAGTGCCGGTGACCTGAGTTGCTTCCATAAAGATAAAATCATAAGGATTTTCATTGAGTGCTTTATAGACGTGTTCATTCGGATCAGGAGTTTTTCCTTTTGGTATTTCTTCAGGCTTTAACGGTTCAGGAATGACAAAGGTATGCACTTCCTCCGATTGGTAGGAGGCTGCGAGATCTTCTGAGCCAGTGAGTCCTAAAGCTTCTTTCATCATCTTTAGGTTAGCTTCGTCTTTATCTAAGAGTAGAATCTTAGCCATACGTTTACCTTTTTCCTCTATATAACTTTTCGTCGTGCGCCTCTAAAGACTTAACACAGACTTTGGAATAGATCCTATAAGCGGGCCTTATGTTCATTCTGAGAATGACACAATTCGCAATGTTGTAAGATTGTTGCAAAGAACTTTATGAAATAGGTCATTCTTCAATTTTTAATCAGTTGGTAGCAAAAAAAGTCACAGTCTCAAAAAAATACAGCTGGAAGATAACTACCCTCGTTTATTTCGAGATGGTTGGCACTAGAGTTGCCTTTATAAAGATTAGGAGAACTTATGAAAAAGTTATTATTGATACTCACACTGTTATTTGTTGGTTTGAACTTCATAGCTTGCGCAGAAAAAAAGAATAACCGAACGAGACTGACAAATGGCACTCGATCGAACGTCGATAATCCAGCAGCTGCTAGTGGTTGGAATCTATTGAACAGCTATTCTCACTTAGGTGTGTTGCAGCCTCAAGGCAAGACTCCATATCAAGCAGCGAGAGACTTTGTCGGGCCGGAAGCACAATTTGTGGACGGATATGACAATATTAATGGGGTTCAGTTAAGACTTGTTCGACAAGGAAATCAAATCACTTCTCAGACTCGCATAGGTCTAAAATTTTTCGACGACGACCCAATTCCTATGTCATATTATATTGGGCCTGAAATGGGTGCTCAAGTCCAAAACGGATTTATAAATGGAAATCAAGTCAGTGTTCTTATCCAGGACGGTGTTGGTGACATTCGTATCGAAGCACGAATCAATGGCGCATACCTGCAAGGTGACATCTATCACGACGGGAATAATCATCTAGGTACTTTTGATCTTCCTGTCAACAAATCGATATTTAATAATTAAGAATTAAATAACTCGTTTACATCTTAAAAAACTAAGCCTACGATACACGGTATGAGGCTTAGTTTTTTAAATTCAAGCACAATATCTGAGCAAAATTTGCGAACAGTATTAGCTGGCGATTCCGCAATTGATTTCATGCGATTAGAAATTCCTAACATCGAGTCAGCAAATAATTTTATTCATGCTTATGGGTACAATACGACTCGAAGCGAAGATATTGAGGAGTTATGGGGCGTTCATCGAAAGGCTGTATCCGTCTTGAGAGAGCACTTATTAGAAGAGGATGAAAAGATCCCCGATGAACTAGCAGACCCATCTTTACTTGGAGAAGTTGGAAATCTTTTAGTATTGGCGAGTCAGAAAACGGAAAGCATGGCCGAAAAACAGAAATGGGC
>JAEYZS010000288.1 GCA_023427925.1 Pseudomonadota bacterium
ATACTTCAAATGCTAAGCTTCATTACCTTAAAAACGTACTGGGGATAAAATCCTTAATTGTCCCAGAAGGCTATCATCCCAGAGCTATTGAGAATGATTCTCGGGTAGAGCTTGCTTATCAAACTTTTTCCGGGGGCAATGTTCTCTTTTTAGGAAAAGGCGTTCAAAAGAATTTTTCGATTGAAGAAATGCAACTCCTAGAGAAAATCATCGTTGCTCTCAAATTGAAGTTTGAAAAAACTGATATTGCAAACGTCAAATGCTTATCTAAAGTGGTTCTTGTTAAAGAACTACTTCAAAAAAGCTATTCGTATGTCTTTCTGTTGGGCGACGACATCCATTCTTTATTTAGAGTGGGAATTAATTCGGAATTTGAAGAAAACGGGATCAAGTTTTTCTCAACATTCCATCCTTCTCAGATGATCGAAAATCCAGACCTTAAAAAAGAAGCTTGGGCGGGCTTTAAATCCATTATGGAGAGTATACCGCGATGAAGATGGTGATCGGTGTTTTAAGCACTTTACTAGTCATGATGTTTTTAACTTTCAAAGCTGAAGCTCAAGAGGCCTGCACTTTAGAAATAAAAATAGAAGGAGTTATCGGACCTGGTGTAACGGACTATTTGGATCGAGCACTTCAGAGAGCGAAAAAATTAGGTTGCTCATCGGTTTTAGCTCTTATCAATACACCCGGTGGAAATTTGGAATCCACTCGAATAATAGTTGAGAAAATTTTGAATTCCGAGGTTCCATTCCTTTGTTTGGTTGCTCCTCAGGGGGCACACGCTGGCAGTGCAGGAGCAATTATTTTACAAGCATGTCATGTAAACGGTGCTCTCAAGGCTACAAATATTGGAGCCGCAACTCCAGTCGCGGGAACTGGTCAAGAAATTCCAAAAGATATGCGCAACAAACTCATTAACGATACAGTCAGTTGGCTTGAAGGGGTCACAAAACTCCGCGGACGCAATTTAGAGTTTTCAAAACAAATTGTGGACGAAGCCAAAGCCGTATCAAGTGAAGAGGCTTATCGACTAAAAGCGATCGATATCTTGAGTGACGATATTAAAGGATTCTTGGAAGCGGCTAAAGGGCGTAAAGTGTCTGTTCAACAAAAAGAAGTTGCTGTCACAATCGGTGAAGTTGAATCCTACAAGCAGGATTCAAGATTCCATGTGCTCCAAATTTTTTCTGATCCACAAATAGCGTATTTGTTATTTATGGGTTCCTTGGCACTCTTATATTTTGAGTTTACTCACCCAGGAACAATGGTTCCTGGAGTGGTTGGGGCCATCGGATTAATCCTAAGTTTGATCAGTTTCCACAAGATGGATGTTTGGTGGGGAGGGCTTGCTCTCATGGCTCTCGGTGTTGCCTTTTTAATAGCTGAAATATTTATAACAAGTTTTGGGATATTGGGTATAGGCGGAATAGTTGCATTTGTATTGGGAGGGATGTTTTTATTTGATTCAAGTCAGACAGCCTATGCACTGCCATTAATGACCATTGTTCCGACTGCCATTGTATTAGGTGGTGTCATGATTGGAACAGGGTATTTGCTTTTGCGAACAAGAAAGATTCGCGTTCAAACGGGATTTGAAGAAATGATTGGCAAAAAAGCTAAGATCCAAAGGTTGAGTGGAGCAAAATCAGGAATGATTAAGGTTCATGGGGAACTTTGGAAATTTGAAAGTCAAAGTGATTTAGAAAAGGGCGACCAGGTCGAAGTGGTTGCGGTTGATGGACTCACATTGATCGTAAGGAAAATTTAATACTTAAAAAAGGAAGGTTATTATGAGTATAGGTGTAATTATTGCGGCGATGGTATTGTTATCAATTCTATCGTCTTCGCTAAAAATTCTGCAAGAATATGAGCGTGGTATCGTTTTCAGACTCGGTCGTTCAGTAGGTGTGAGAGGTCCTGGTCTTATTATCCTTATTCCATTTTTAGAGAAAATGATGAAAGTGGATATGAGAACGGTAACTATGGATGTTCAACCGCAAGATGTTATCACAAAGGATAACGTTTCAATCAAAGTGAACGCGATTGTCTATTTCCGTATTGTAAATGCGGAGGCTGCGATCATTCAAGTTGCAGACTATTACTATGCTACAAGCCAACTTGCACAAACTACGCTGAGATCCATCCTTGGGCAATTCCCACTCGATGAAATTCTCACCAATAGAGATTCTATCAACGATAGACTTCAGACGTTGCTTGATCAGGATACAGAAGGTTGGGGAGTGAAGGTTTCTGCAGTTGAAGTAAAAAACATCGACTTACCTAAGGAAATGCAAAGAGCGATGGCTCAAGAAGCGGAAGCAGAGAGAGAAAGAAGAGCGAAATTGATTTCTGCTGAAGGGGAAGTGCAAAGAGCATCTCGTTTGGCTGAAGCTTCAAATACGCTAGCGTCTTCACCATCTGCATTACAATTGGCTTACCTTCAAACAATGAATGAAATTACATCTGAAGGGAAAACGACAATTGTATTCCCACTGCCAATGGACTTGCTAAAACCATTCTTAGAGTTGAGCAAAAAATAGCACTTAGTTAACTGGGGGATTTTTTGAGGGTTTTAGGGGGGATACTGGTTTTACTTGCGATCTCTGATGCTCGAGCGTCAGAGATTGTCCGTGTTCGTGTCTTTTCTACAGCTCAGCAAAAAATCGAAATTTACGACAATCACAAACTCTCTCAAATAATCAAAAAAGAAGACATAAAAGCCCCCGTTGAAATCAAGGGAGATAGCTTAAGAATCAACGCTCAAATCATGCCTCCGCATATCATCTTACATCCACGAAACAATAACGTTGATGTGATTGCTGTACTCAATATGGAGGAGTATTTAAAAGGCGTTCTTCCTCATGAAATGCCGCTCGTTTGGCCTCTAGAAGCGCTAAAGGCTCAAGCCATTGTAGCAAGATCCTTTACGTTGCGACAAATCGAAGCGAGAAAAGATAATCCTTATCATCTAGATTCCACAGTGAATGATCAGATGTATAAGTATGGTTCAACATTTACTGCTCAAGAATTAGAGAACCTTACAAGAGCGCTTGAGCAAACAAAAGATGAGATCTTAGAAACTCAATCCGGCAGTACAGTGCGAGCGCTCTATCACGCCGATTGTGGCGGGCAAACGGAAAAAGCCTCTAAAGTTTGGGGGCAAAAGGAAGTGGAGTTTTCAGTAAAAGACGTAGATCATGCGACACCTTATTCCAATTGGAATTTTAAGATTTCGGCTGAAGAGCTTAAAGCTAAACTTAAGACGGGATTTGTTCCTCATAATCTAGCAGTTACTGCAGAAAGTTTAAGTCAGCGCGCAGTCCAAATGGAAGTCATCGGCTTAAACCAAGAACGAGAAAAGCTTTCTTCGCAAGAATTTAGAAAACTTGTGGGCTACTCGAAACTCAAGAGCACACGATTCCAAAT
>JAEYZS010000197.1 GCA_023427925.1 Pseudomonadota bacterium
GTAAATCCTGCATTAGTATGTGTCTGAGTCGAAACCCAAGTCGCAGGGACGTTCCCTGCGCCAGATTTAATGGAGTTATTTGATCCATGCAGTTGAGTTCCGTTTGTCCATTGAGCTTCCACGGTCCGAGTCACTTGAACGTTACTGCCGTTACCCGCAGCACTGATCACATTGTTGTGAGCCTCGAGAGATTGAAGCTGTTCAAATATTCTAAAGACTAATCCCGATGAAGAAGTATTAAAGTAAACCGTGTTGTTTACAAAACGCGTGCGACCTTTGGAGCTATTTTCATTTAAGTCACCCCCAACGCGAATGGCAGCAGCAAATGATGTGCTCGTATGAACGATCACATTTCCAACAACGTCAGAGTCCTCACGCCTTGTATCAATATTCCAGCCATTTTGTTGTGTGTATGCATCTGGTCCGATGAGTTCAAGCGCGTGGTAATAAGAGCCTTCAAACCAGTTGTAATAGATCAAACTTCTTTCATGACGACTCTTGAGCAAGTTTCCGCCAGTTCCCGAGTGAATATAGTTGAATCTCATCGTAAATACTGCACCAGGGAATGCGATTTCATCGGACTGGATATAAAGCGCATGGTAATGAGAACCAGCACCAGCATTTCTGACTTCGCTGTATTCAAGAGTAAATGAGCCGGAGTAATTATCTGAAGTTAATATCCCATGGCCCGGGCAATCTCTAATGATTGAATCTCTAATTGTCACATTGTGTGCGGCCATAAAAACGCATCTTGAAGTTCCTGCTGTCACTTCAAAGCCTTCTAAGACCACGTGATTTGATTGTCTGAATTCAATAGTGTTTGTGCCACCGCTTAAGATTGGACGGTTGCCGTTGACTTTTACTCCACGGATAATGACAGGGTTTGAATCACTACCACCGTCGGCGCTAGGGACGATCACTCCACCTGAATAAGTTTGATTTCCGTCCACTTCGACAATGTCACCGGGTTCAAGATTAACGGCATTAAAAAGTTGATTTAAAGATGTATAGGTTCTTGAAGGTCCCACTCTATATGTTGGGCTTGAACAGCTATTTACACTGCAGCTTGCGTGAGTATATGTATTATCACCTGTTAATACACCGTTATTACAAACGCGTGTTTGGCTTTGGCAAGTTTGCCCGCAAGCTACTGACGAAGCACTATACAGAACTCGAGACTGACCGTGTGTAATCGTAATTCCGTTTACAGTACATGAAGTTGGTGTTCCCGGATCAGGATCGCTAGGATCTGGATCACCAGAACCTGAGCCGCTGCTGTTACTGAGCGTACTCATTTCGCTAGAGCAGCCGACTAGAACGACTAATAATGAGACAAATACTAATTTCAAAACTTGATGTAATGCCAAACTCATATAGATCCCCATATATACAGTTTTTGATGCAAAGCTGATGCCTTTTCTCGATCTGAAACACGCAATTTTCAGAAGTAAAGACAAGAGGTTAATCGACATGCTCTCGCAAATAATTTAGAGAAGTATTAAAATCTTTGGACACTGTCTAAAATAAAACTATCAGGGCATCGTTTGACGATAAAATTCAATTGATGCATATTAAAAAAGTCTCAAATAAAAACAAAAACCGGTGAGTATTATGAGCACTATCAAAAATCCCATCACACAAAAAACCATTTTTGCTCTTGGTTGGATTTGTGTAGGCCTTGGAATCATTGGAGCTTTTTTGCCGTTACTTCCCACGACACCATTCTTATTACTAGCTGCCTGGTGCTTTTATAAAAGCTCCCCAAAGACCCATGCATGGCTTTTAAATCATAAACTCATGGGGCCGCCGCTTAGAGATTGGCAAAATGAGCGAGCAATCTCTGTCAAAACCAAAATCCTTGTGATGGCAATGATTGGAACTTCGCTCTTTTTTATTTGGAGAGGGATGAATAGGGAGTGGGTCAAATATGCAGTGACAACGCTCTTGATTTTGGTTTCGATTTTTATTCTGACTCGAAAAAATAAGTTTTAATTTTTAGTTTTTGCAACTTCAGCCAAAAAATCTTCGATAGCTTTTAAAGTCTCTAAAACCTGCTTATCTGTATTTATCTTTGTTTGTCTGAATACATCGTGACCAGCGCCAGGAATATCAATATGACGAACATTGGAATGCTTTTGCGCTAAAGTGCTCATGAAATTGCGTTCGATATCAACAACTTCCCAATCTTCTCTTCCCGTGAGAAAAAGTGCAGGCTTATGGTTTAAGCTGTTTTCGTTCCACCGAGTGTTGAGTAGAATATTATCGATCCACGCAAGTCCTTCTGGATAGACTGCAAACTCTCCTTTTTCTGCCATTTCCAGAGCTTTTCTTGTGCCTTCCATAACGATTTCTCTATTGAGTGGAACCACTGGAGACATAAAGATCACTGCATCAATTAAGCTAGGGTTTCGAGTGAGGATTTCAATAAATAGTGAAGGAGAAGAGCTTCTTCCAAATACAACGATGGGAAGATGCGGAGTCTCCTCTTTCATATGAATTAAATAGCGTTCAAGATATTTGCTCACTTCATCTTTGTCTCGGAGATTTTCAGCGCGAGAACCTTTACCGTGGAAAGGAAGATCGATGGCTTCGATCGCGACCTTAGTAAAATTCGGATACTCTCTAATCTTTGAAATGTTTGAAGAAAGTTTTGCCAGCCCTTTGTCTTCGCCAAGCCAACGGATCACCTGCCTCATGGCATCGGAGTGACTGTAGATCGCTCCACTTCCGTGGGTGACAAGAACTCGAACTTTGGCGTCGGAAGGGATTCTACCTGAGACCGAATATTGCCTGATGGTATCAAATTCTGGGATATAGTCCGCTCTGATCTTTCCATCAAAGGCTTGATCGTAGCGATCTTGATTTATAGCTTCGACTTTTTCAAGGGCCGTGAGTTCGGCTCGAGTTTGCTTGATGTCTTGGTGGTTTGATATGGGCCTAAAGAGCGAGCTACAAAAGTCTGCATAAACATTGATAGAGATGCACAACACAGCAGTGCACAACAAGATTCTCATAACTACCTTACCCTTCTAAAACCAAAGGAGCTTTTATATGGGAAAGCAACACGTTAGCCAATGCAATCAAACGAAGTTATAATTTTTTTATCTAAAATGGCGTCACTTATAATTAATATTTATAAAGAAGTAAGGTTGAAATTTATTCCGTCATCAAAGTGAGCATGCGACTAAGGAAAATCACCAAAAACGTGTAAATGTCACACTCCCTTTCCCCTAACTTCAATGAAGCCCTGCATCGAAAACTAGAAATCATTGATTTAAGTGGCGAAAATACGTAATTTCAGATGTTCAAAGCAACCTATATTGGGGTGTCGGCAAGCGGTAAGCCAACGGATTTTGATTCCGTCATCCACAGGTTCGAATCCTGTCACCCCATCCAATTTTCCTTCTTAGTTTTCAGTACCTAAAAAAAGCCCAATCGGGCTCAGTAGTTATTTAATTTAATTCTAGAAAGAGCCTTTTGCCGACATTTCAGATTATTTCGAAGTATTTCATAGTTTGGTGACATCGTGGTGACATGATGGTGACACGCCAAAAGCAACCTAACCAAAGCCCAACAGGTCTATTTGCAATCAAAGAACCAACCAAAACCTGGGAGGTTTTTATGTATAGTCTTTTAATCAAACTCATGATCCTGAGCGCATTACTTCAGCTAGGGATCAGCACTCACAAATTCGCAACCTGCAACTCAAGGGGTTGCGCCAGTCGTATCGAAAAAGCATCCCGTGATGTTTTAAAGATCGATTGGAAACCTATTTCTGTATTTCCAGAAGAGGGTCGGCGTTTTCGCTGACCCTCTTTTTTAGATTTTCGTTCGGTTGAGTCTCAAGGCATTACCAATGACTGAGACAGAACTTAAACTCATTGCCACACTTGCGATCATTGGACTTAATAGTAAGCCAAAGAATGGATATAAGAGACCGGCTGCCACTGGAACCCCTAAAAAATTATAAATAAAGGCAAAAAATAAATTCTCTCTAATGTTCTTCATCGTGGCTTTACTTAAATTTATGGCCTTTACAATTCCTAAAAGGTCACCTTTAACTAGCGTCACACCCGCACTCTGGATGGCCACATCTGTGCCGTGCCCCATGGCTATTCCCACATCCGAAATAGCGAGAGCCGGGGCATCATTCACACCATCACCAGCCATAGCGACTTTTTTTCCTTGCGCTTGAAGTTTTTTAATCACATCACTTTTTTGGTGTGGCAATACTTCAGCTTCAAAACTATCAATACCAAGTTTATTTGCGACTAGCTGAGCAGTTGTTTTGTGATCGCCCGTGAGCATGATCACTTGAATATTTTGTTTTTTTAGAGCTTTTATTGTCTCAAATGTCGTAGCTTTAATGGGATCAACTACACCAAACAGAGCAACAATTTTATTGTCTCTTGCCATATACATAACGGTTTGGCCTTCGCTCCTATAGTTTTCAACAATTGTTGAAACAGAGGAAGTATCTACGTTATTATCTTGCATGAGTTTTTGATTGCCGATGGCATACACGTGATCGTGATACTGACCCTTGATTCCTTTACCAGTGATCGATTGAAAATCTTCTACTTTGTCTAAAAGATTTATGCCTCTATCTTTGATGCCTTTAACAATTGCCTGTGCAAGTGGATGCTCGCTGGCTTGTTCTAAAAGTCCTGCGACTTTTAAAACTTCAGATTCATTAGCACTATCAAAAATATCCACAGAGACTAATTTTGGTTTCCCTTCAGTCAAAGTTCCCGTTTTATCTACAACAAGAGTGTCTACTTTTTCTAAAATTTCTAAGCTCTCTGCATTTTTAATAAGTATTCCGTTTTGCGCACCTCTTCCTGTTCCCACCATGATCGACATAGGTGTTGCAAGACCTAAAGCGCAAGGGCAAGCAATTATAAGTACTGCAACAGCATTAACAATTGCATGAGTGAGTTTTGGATCAGGCCCCCAAACACTCCATACAGCAAAAGTCAAAATTGCTACGACAATCACTCCAGGAACAAAGTAAGATGAGACAAGATCAGCAAGCTTCTGAATAGGAGCTCTACTTCTTTGCGCCTCACTTACCATTTTTACTATTTGAGAAAGCAAAGTATCTGCACCCACTTTTTTAGCAATAATCACC
>JAEYZS010000036.1 GCA_023427925.1 Pseudomonadota bacterium
GACTTATTGTCGAGCATGAGAAGAGTAAGAAAATTTATCCAAACGCCAAGTATTTTGATCATGCGGACTTTGAGATCGCAAAAATAGAATTCTTTAAATCACTTGCTCAAGATATTTTATATTTTGCGGAATCTTTTATTTCTGATTCAAGTGATGACAAGTGGATTGATTACGGGAACTACCTTAAAGGCGTAGCCGATAGCTTCAAGAAAGTCAGTACCGTGGATGAAGCGATGCGGGCATGTCAACTGTTTAGTGAATACAAAAAACCTCAATTTTCTAAAAAGAACCCCCCTTTTTCGGAAGATTTAAACAAAAAATTCGAAAAGTTCAGGTCAAAACTTAAAGTCTACGAAGGATCTGGTTTTGAGGATTTTGATTCTAAGACCTGGGATGAAATGATCCGTGTATTCAAACTGTTTAATGGATTGTCCGAGAAATTTTCCGAAAGATTCGACTTATGGAAGAAGAGCATGGGACAAATTTCTATGGCAGATCTTGAGCTATATTCTTTTGAGGTTATGAGGACGTATCCTGATGATATACATTTCTTTTCAGAAAGCTTTGATTATTGGTTGATTGACGAGTTTCAAGACACTTCTCCGTTACAAGTAGCGCTACTGACCCATTTTATAAATGACAGGAAGTACTTTGTTGTCGGTGATCCTCAACAAAGTATTTATTTCTTTAGGGGAGCTCGGGTCCAAGTATTTGACGAAATGGAGAACAAGATCAAATCCCTTGGTGGTGATCTCTATTCCTTAAATACAAATTATCGCTCCAACCAAAATACGATGAGCTTTATAAACTATTTCTTTAAGTTCTACTCAGATAAGTTTAAGGCAATGGAGCTTGGCGGAATGAAGTCCAATACTCAAAACGTTGCCACAATCGCACTTTCACAGGATAAAGATAGTCAGAATCTCGCGATCCTTAATTACATTCAAGATGTTCATTCAAAGGGAGCGGCGCTGGGTGAGATCTGTGTACTTGCACGAAAGAATGACCATCTTAAAGCTGTGGCAGAAATTTTACATAAAAAGAAAATCCCATACTTATTGCATTCAGCAAGCGGCTTTAAAGAGCGTCGTGAAATTTTAGATGCCTTGGCAATTCTAAAGTTTCTTGTCAACCCTCATGATAATTTTAATCTTATACAGGTATTGAGAAGTCCGTGGTTTAAAGTTCTAGATCAACATATTTTTGATGTTGTGAAGGCTAAGCCTGAAAGTTTCTGGTCTGAATTCGTTAAATTAGCGGGCAATTCGAATTATGAGTCTATTGGGCGCATGAAACAATACATTGGAGACACATACTCTCATGGGATCACTCAAGTGTTTCAACAGGTTCTGATGGATACGGGTTTCTTTGATTTGAGTCACCTATATGATTCTTCGGGAAGAAGAGAGTCGAACCTGTGGAAACTTTTGGTTCAGTTAAAGACTGAAGATCATACGCCTGGCTTTAACTACATCGACTTCATCGAAAACCGAAAAAGTTCTCTCGATATCGAGGGTGGTTCTGAGGACTCCGATGCAGTAAGTTCGATTGAGCCCAACCGTGTGCAGCTGATGACGATACATATGTCCAAGGGATTAGAATTTCAACATGTGATTTTGCCCTATATTGATTCCGAACCGAAACTTACTAATCATAGTCCCTATGTGTTTGACGAAGAAAAAGAAAAGTATGGTCTGTATCTCAAGTTAGGTGAGGAAGAAGGTAAGCAGTCCCTACCTGCAAAAGCCAAGTTGAGAGAAATCCGTGAAGAGGAACTTGCAGAGTCGGATCGCTTACTCTATGTTGCGATGACTCGAGCCAAAGAAAGCCTATTCCTATCAACGGGCGGGGCTACAAGAGATACCACGTCTTGGTATAAAAAGATCAAATTAAACTTAGTTGAGGGAGAGCATAAAAGACCTGAATTTACTTACACAGTAAGCTTTGGCCCATGGAATGACGTGGAATTTGAATCCAAACAAACCGTTCAAACGCAGATCTATAATCCACTGTACGATTTAAATCTACTGAGTAAAAAAGAGTCCACAAAAGTCACCGCTCAGATTGAAAAGCCAAAACATCAAAAGTCAATATTAGCTCTTTTAGAAAAAGCGAATTATGGGAGGCTTGCTCACCAAGTTTTTGAAGCTTTAAAGTACAATAAGCAGATTCCACTGGATGAAGGAATGCAAAGAGCGGTTAAATATATTCAGAGTCTTGAGGATATTCCTATGAATGAAATACTGAATAATGGTTTTGCCGAATGGGGTTTCGTGACAGAGTCTGATGGGAAAAGTTTATCTGGACAAATTGACTTATGGGGTAAGGTTGCCGGCGAGCTTTGGGTGATCGATTACAAAACTGGCACCTCGTTCAATAGCGATTTGGCCTTTGAGCAGCTTACGAAGTATGCGGACGCTCTTCAAACTCAAGAGAGGGCTACAAAAGTGAATCTTGTTGCCCTCTATCCTTTTGAAGAAAAATATATCCTTAAAACCTTATAACGACTTATTAGAAAACGGCTCGTGAAGTTTTACATTGGTTTCGGAATTTTTACGGAGCTTTAAGTTTAAAAACTCAACTACAACTGCAAATGCCATAGAAAAGTATATATAACCCTTTGGTATTTTATGTCCGAAGCCATCAGCAACCAAGGTTACACCAATTAAAATTAAAAAGCTCAGAGCTAACATTTTAACAGTTGGGTGTCGATCCACAAAATCAGAAATAGTTTTTGCCGAGATAATCATCACAGCTGTAGATGCTAAAATTGCCGCGATCATAATGGCTTTCTCTTCAACCATACCGATTGCTGTAATGACTGAATCAAGCGAGAAGACTAAATCTAGCAACAAGATCTGAAAGATGACTTTAGCAAACGATGTTGTAATGCGAGCATCTTGCTCTCCATCAACACCTTCAAGCTTGTGATGGATTTCAAAGGTGCTCTTGCCAATTAAGAATAATCCTCCAATAAGGAGAATCAAATCTCTTCCAGATACTTCGTGTCCAATGACACTGAATAAAGGAGCGGTAAGGCTCATTATCCATGCCAGGGACATCAGCAAAATTACTCTCATTACTACAGCTAGGGTTAGGCCGATAACGCGAGCTTTGTTGCGTTGGTCAGCGGGGAGCTTCCCGCAGAGAATAGAAATGAAAACAATATTGTCGATACCTAGTACCAATTCGAGTGCAAAAAGAGTGGCGAAGCTGATCCAAGCTTCAGGTGAAGAGAGTAATTCTAACATATTTTTCCTTTGCCAATGTTTTGTCGGCTTACTATTAAATTCTTAATTTCCGAAACGGTATTCAAAACCGAATCCGAAAAAAAGGATAGTACCAGGGTGAAAATTAAAACGCATTTCCATTCTAAGGAATAGTGTGTCAGCGATATGGGCTAGGAGGCCGCCGCCCGCGTGGAATGAACCATAATAGGTATAATCAGGTTTTCCTGCGCCTTTAATTCTTAACAAATCAGCACCAAGAAGCCCAAATAAGAAGAGGTCTTGAAAAGGAAAGTCTCCTCTTAAGCTCAAATTTAAATCACCTAAGGAAATGCCTTTAGAATCGGATTGAGTATAACCACCTTCAAGGAGTGTGGACTCCGCTAATGGATACCCATACCTAAATCCCTTGGCATTTAATATTTCGTCTGTCGCACCGATGGAATTTGGTAAAAGGGGCCCGACGTGAATACTAACGGCATGGCCTGTGGGTGTTGGATTCTCTTGAGCGATTGCTGTGTCAGAGAACAGTGAAAGAATGATGGAAAGACCAGTGATGAATATAACAAGATGTATTAACTTCAAAATTTGAAATCTCCTCAGGGTCATCATACATGACTTCCTTAAGATACACAAATCGCGACTTGACGATTGTAGGTTTGAGATTCAAAATCAAGTTTTAAGAATGGCAGTCAATAAATCAAACCCCAACATCAAAAGATCCGAAGGCTACTTTAGAGGTAAAGATGATATTGAGCTATTCTTCCAAGCCTGGACACCTGCAAAACCTTATGGGACTTTAGTCATAAATCATGGGCTAGGTGAGCACACCGATTCCTATCAAAGACTAGTGGACGGATTAATAGACTCCAACATTCAGTGTATAGCCTGGGATATGCGTGGACACGGGCGATCAGAAGGTAAGCGTGGCGTGGTCCATCGTTTTTCAGATTACTCAGCGGACCTTGTAATTTTCTTAAAACATATCAAGAATGACATTTCTAAACAACCAATCGCGATGCTCGGTCATTCAATGGGCGGTCTTGTCACTATAAATACTCTCCTTCGTTATCCTGATTTGGACATAAAGTGTGCTGTTTTAAGCGCACCTTTTTTAGGCGTACAAATGAAAGTCCCTGAAGTGAAGCGAGTTGGTGCAAAGTATTTAGCTGATTATTTACCGAGTGTAACGATGTGGAACGAAATTCATGATAGAGATCTTTCTCATGATAAGGAGGTTCTGGCCGAATTTCCTAAAGATCCCCTTAGACATGATCGCATAAGCCCACGTTTATTTTTAGATATGGTTTCTTATGCGGATAGAATCCGTAGAGAAGGAAAAAATCTCAAAATTCCTATCTTCTTTCAGCTTTCGGGACAAGATAAAATAGTAAGTACTCGTGCAAGCGTGGACTTCTTTGATACTATTGCGTCTACCGAGAAAGAAATGAAAATTTATGAACATTCGTATCATGAGATTTATAATGATATCGAACGACAGCAGGCATACTCGGATATAAAGGCTTTCCTCAAAAAACATCTAAAAGCTTAAAAAGGAGTTTCAATGTTACAGCTTAATGATCTGAGTCCTGATGTTCTTAAGCAAAAGCTGATTACTCTCATCCGTGAAAAATCATATCAAAAAAAAGAGATCACTCTCTCCTCTGGTCTCAAGAGTAATTTCTATATCGATATGAAGCAAACATTGCTTCATGCAGAGGGGATCTATTTGGTGTCACGGTTAATGCTAGAAAAACTTAAGCATCTCGATGGCAAGCTTGCTGGAGTTGGTGGGATGACGATGGGAGCTGACCCAATGACGTCGGTCGTAAGCTTGATGAGCTTGACTTGGAAAAGACCCATTCATGCACTTTATATCCGCAAAGAACCCAAAGGACACGGGACTAACGAATGGGTTGAAGGGTTAAAAAACTTCTCTAATGGTGAAAGTATTTTTATATTAGAAGATGTTGTCACCACAGGAGGCTCAAGTCTTCGCGCCGTTGAACGAGCGCAAGCTGTTGGTTTAAATGTGCTAGGCATTTTAACTTGTGTGGACCGCCAAGAAGGTGGAAGAGAAAAAATTGAATCTCAAGGGCTAGAGTTTATTTCCCTTGTTACAAAACAGGAAGTCGAATGAAGAAGTTGTATTTTGTTGTGTGCGGCGTTTTTTATATTGCACTCATGTTGGGTTGTGCCTCTATGGAT
>JAEYZS010000043.1 GCA_023427925.1 Pseudomonadota bacterium
TAATTACAGCAAGCAAGGAAAATCCGATTGCGGCAGATTACCTAAAGAGTCCAAACACGGAGCCGTTTTCTTCTATTCACAAGATGACCTTGGCCACTTATTACGAAATTCCTGAAAGCGAAGAAAAACTTCTGGTTCTAAACATTCATGGAATTAATTTTGTACCGCATGATCACTTCGTAAAACAAATCAATGTCGTTGCACAAACTATTCAGGTACATTCTGGGCCTATCATTTTTGCTGGAGATTTTAATACTTATACTAGTGCGAGACTGGATTTCTTGATTAAAAAGGTTAGCTCTCTGGGGCTGACCCAAGCAAAGGTTAAAGGCGCTGAGTACCAAGGACTTTTGACCCTCGATCATCTTTTCTACAGAGGGCTTGAGCTTGTAAAATCCGAAGCATTAAAACACGTCAAAAGTTCAGACCATATCCCTCTTTTCTTTGAGTTTAAACTTGATCGGTAAAATATATAGCTTCACTCGACGTAGGAGCATTTAGCAATTGCGCAGATTCTCTGTGCGTTGTACCTTTAAAGTATGTTCAACCTCGGCATTCAAGAACTCATTGTTATTTTTATAATCGCACTTCTTTTTATTGGTCCTAAGCAATTGCCAGATCTTGCCAAAACATTAGGAAAGATATTTAGAGATTTTAAGCGCGCATCCAATGAAATTACTGATTCAGTTCAACGAGAGGTTAGAAAAATTGATGATTTTAAAGAAGATGTTGCTAAGGACATTAAAAAGGATGTCGACTTTAAGCTATTGTCAGAAGCTGAATCTGTAGCAACCAACTCAACCGAAACGACCACCACAGAAACTAACAAGCCGGAAGAACCTAGCGATGACTCAAAATCCTAATCCTGAATTTGAAGGTTTTATTTATCATCTCGAAGAACTTAGAAAACGTCTTTTATTTTCATTTATATTTATTGGCATAGCATTCTGCTTTACCTGGAATTATAGCTCAGAAATTTTTGACCTTATTAGAAAGCCCATTGCTCCATTCCTCGAAACCGCCGGAGGCGGACTTATCTTTACAGGAGTTATGGACAAATTTATGGCTCATCTCAAAGTTTCATTTTTAGCAGCTATGATCATTTCGTGTCCGGTTTGGCTCTACCAAGTATGGAAATTCGTAGCTCCGGGTTTATATAAACATGAGAAAAAATATGGAGCCTCTTTTATTGTTGCCGGAAGCTTTCTCTTTTTATCAGGAGTCTTTTTTGTTTATTACTTTGTTTACCCTGTCACTTTTGATTTTTTAATGAATTTTGGTGGAGATACAGATAAACCGCTGATTACTATTTCCGATTACATTTCGTTTTTTATATTAACAACACTTATGTTTGGTCTTGTTTTCGAATTACCTTTGGTCATTGTTTTATTGGGTATGCTTGGAATCGTGGATGCGAAATTTCTACGAGCAAAGCGACGGTTCGCATTGGTCGGCCTTGCAATTCTTGCAGCAATTGCCACTCCTACACCTGATGCATTGTCTATGGTAATTATGATGGCTCCCCTTGCAGCACTCTATGAAATATCTATTTTACTTGTTGGGTGGCTGGGCAAAAAGACTGACGCCGAAGAAGCTATTTAATCGCTGAAATCCTCATATATCCTAATTGTATCACGGCATCTTTATTCGCGATCAGCTTATGAACTTCTTTTTTTACCTTTTCCAAATTCTTTTTAGAAATTCTTCTGTCTTTTATAAGATTGTGAGCTGCGGAAAACATTAGATCCTCAAAATAAAGAACAAATTCTTTTCTTGCCTTTTTATCGCGAGAATCAAAGGTCATTCCACGAAAATCTACGTCTATTTTTCTGTATTTTGATTCCAGTAGCAGATTCCCAAGAGTGGCTCCCATAAAAGGGTTCCCGCCTGACTCCCATTGAAAATCGTTGAACTCAAACCAGTATTTCAGAATATTTGGACTGTATGGATTTACAAAGAATGCGGCATTTTGAACCTCAGTACAAAATATTGGTGAGCCTTTTATTAGTTTCTTATTTAAAGACTTTAGAATCTTAAGTGGGTTTGGAACGTGCTCCAGAAACCAACATATAAATGCCCCGTCAAATTTATCTCTGAGTGTGTGAATCTCTTCTGCATTCATGCAAAGAAGTCTCACCTGCCCTGTTTTAATGTACTTTCTAAGTCTATGTTTTGCGACTTCCAATTGGCTTTCCGATAGATCAATACCTAAAATTTTGAGATGAGGAAACCTCTCAAGCAATATCTCTGTTTGGGCTCCAACACCACAGCCCACTTCAATTATGCTATTACAATCTGTGAAATCAATTCCGCGAAACACTTCAGATTCCAAGAGGCGAGCTTGATAATATAGACGCTCTTGTTCTTTTTTTGAGTATCCATGGAGATAGACGTGCGCTTTTTTATTTTTTGCCATAAATTTTTAGTAGGAACTATTGTGCAGTTACTTTTTTATCTTTATCAAAAGGGATTGTAATAATTCCCTTTTCTTCTAAGGTTTGGCGTGCAAGTTCTGAACCGGTCTTTAAATATTTTTCGTAAAGTCTCAAAATACTTTCATCGTTCTGCACTAAAGACTTTTGACTGATCGCTGTTAAAAGATCAACATATTCAATAAAACGTGAAGAAAACTCCTTAAAAACCATTTTTGATGTATCTTCTTTAATCTCTAGAGCTAGCGTAGCGTACGCTGTTTCCCCCATGTCTACATAGTAATCCACATCAACAATTTTACGCGATAATGAATCACCGAAAAAGCCGCTAACATATAACGATACATCGCCCAGCTTTTTGAGAAGCTCTATTTTAACTAAAGAATTTGAGTTTTGCGCTTTTAAAAAAGTTTCTGCCAAGGTCTCTCGAGTGAGCTTTCCATTATCGGCTTGAGAATCATAAAGATTATTTGTATGAACGTAATTTTCTAGAATAGAAACCAAGTAGCTTTTTGCGAGAGGAAAGGTTTCCATTTTTCGCGCATGAATAGCATCTTGAACTATATCGTTAAAAAATTCCCTTGTTGAAACTAAAAACCTAATTTTGCCTTCACTCATAACATAAAACCCTTACAATTACTTTTCGGACTTTATATTTTTCTATTGTAGCAAATTAGAAAAGGAAGATGTCTCAATTTGAGAAAAACTCGACCTGTTTTGTTCTAATTAAAATTTTTCGTTATACCAATAATAAAAAAAATTATTAAGTGTTCGAATTGAATCACCACGGGCACTCTGGCCCTACTGCGCTTTTCACTGAGTTTTGAGTAAACAAATACTGTGCCAGCGATTGAATTTCTTCAGCCGAAATACTCTTTATAATTTCCGCAAATTCTTTTGGATCCTTGTGTGGAATTCCATAAATCTCATCGAATAGTATTAGCGAGCTGACATTACTTGTTTTTTGCGTTCCAATATCATGCTTGCCAATTATGTTCTTTTTGGCGCGCTCTAATTCTTCATCTGGAATTTTGGTTTCCATTAAGGATTCAAACTCTGCTTTCATCATCTCTATCGCTTTTGCACCCTTGTTTGGAGAGCATCCAATGTACGCACCAAAGTATCCCGTTTCAATACCATCCATTCTTACAGGAGAAACAGAGTAAGCAAGAGAGGCTTTATCTCGCAAATTCATAAACAAACGTCCCCCCTGCCCGGACAGTATTGTTTGCATAACAGTTAATGCGTGTCTTCTATCATCATACATAGAAAGACCTTTGAACCCATAAACTATGTGTGATTGTTCTTTGTTTAGAAGCTTAAAGGATCGTTGATCTTGCAGACTTACATCATGTTCAAAACGCTTATCGAATCTCTCGCCAGTATTCATGTTTTCAGTAATCAGATCAAATTGCTCAGTCCAATAGGCTTCGTCGAATGCTCCTGCAATGCAGACGGTTAAGTTCCTAGGATTAACGTAGGAATTTACCAATCCTTGTGCGTCTTGATGGTTGATTCGAGCCAGTGTTTCTATTGTACCGTAGGTTTCATTTGCATAAGGATGCTCCCCGTACAAAGTTTTCATAAAGTCTGCAAAGACTAATGCAGAAGGATGGTCATTTAATGTTTCAAGTTGATGAGTCAATATGCTTTTTTCGCGCTCGAATTCCTTTTCTGGGAACGCTGATTTTAAGAGAACTTCTTCAAGTAGCGAACCTACTCTTTTTTCAACATCGTTTAGCATTTGGAAATGCATTCCAAACGAATTACGACCAGAAAACGGGCTCATATAAGCTGCATTTTTTTCTAAAAATTCTGCAATTTGGCTTTCGTTTCTAGCTTGAGTTCCAGTGAGCCATGTTTTAGAAATCAACTCAGAAACGCCCGTTTTATTTTTTGGATCTGCTCTTAATCCTCCTAAAAACCCAGCTCTCACGCTCACGACGTGAGTATCGGGAAGTGGCTTAAAAATAATTCTGGCTCCACTTTTATGTTCGACAAACGACATATCTTTGAGCTTAGTTTTAAACAAACCTTTTCCTAGTATCGGAAGATCCAAAGGCTCTGGGCTTTTAGAAATTATTGTGTTTTGGCTCTTGAAGTCGCTGAACGCATTCTTGTATTCCTCGACCCAAGTTTTAAGTATAGCTTCGGGTGAACTTTGCTTTTCTGGATAAACAAGAGTGACGGTCATGTTTTCTGGTGTGAGAACTCTTTTAATCATCTCAGAAATTTTGTGAGGCTTAATGGCTTTCATCTTTTTGAGATATATTTTAAAATGGTTGGGGTCATTATACAAAAACTGGTTGTTTCCGATTTTTCTAGCAAGAGCATCCATTGTCTCTTGGTAATACTCTGTGCTTTCTAGCTGTGTAACCGCTTTTTTAAGCTCCTCTTCGAATGGTGTCTCACACATCAGATAAATAATTTCATTGGTAATTTCGTTTAATGCCTCTTGGAGATTTTTTAAATCTAAATATGCCGTGATTGCAAAAAAGCCCGGCCCTATAGGTGAAAACTGGGAGGCCCCAATTTCATTTACAATTGGCTTTTTCAGTCTAAGTGATTGAACAAGTCGAGTGTTGTCGCCATAAGATAAAATGTAAGAAAGCAAATCCAAGGTGATAAGCTCGTCTTTACTCATAGCCAGGGTCTTCCATGCAATATTGAGATAGCTTTCGTTAAATGTTGATTTCTCAATTGAGATAATTGGCTCTGTTTGTTTTGGCTCAATTGGTCTCTTTACTTTTTTGAGCCTTCCCTTCAGATCAGAAAAATGCGACTTTATTTTTCCCTTTATTTCCTTTGAATTAAAGTCACCAACAACCAGTAGATACATATTTTCTGGGCAATAGCGATCAAAAAATAATTTTTTGATATCTTTAACTGGTGTTTTTTGAATGATGTAATCATATCCGATTACAGGTCTTCGATAAGGATAGTTCTGATAAACGCTTTCGAACAATAGTCGCGATGATTTTCTTGATGGGCTATCATTGGATCTCTTAATTTCTTCGATCACGACTTCTCTTTCATTGTCCACTTCGATCTGATCAAAGAGGGGCCGTCCTATCATCTCACTCATCGCATCTAATCCAAGATCTACATATTGGCTTGATAACGTCATATAAAACACTGTCTGATCAAATGAAGTGTAGGCATTGAGCTCTCCGCCAGCTCCTTCGATCAATTTTGCAACCTCTCCAACTTTGTATTTTTTAGTCCCTTTAAACAGCAAGTGCTCTATAAAGTGACTTAATCCCTCTTGACCATGAGT
>JAEYZS010000113.1 GCA_023427925.1 Pseudomonadota bacterium
GTACTCTGTAACTGAAAAATTTCTCCCTAATGCGAGAATCGTTTAGAGCGGGGGCATCGACAGGTCTCAGTTGAACAGGAAGCTCTTTAGCAGTGACTTCGATCGTTGTATCAAGAAAATTCAATTGAACTTTCTCTGCATTTGATCTTCCGACTGCATCAATAAAGGCAAAAATTTCGTTAGCGTAGTGTTGCATTCTTTTCGAAAAATTTAATCTTTCTGTTGCAGCCTCTTTTTCGGAATTGAGGCGGTCAATCACTGTTTGTTGTTGAGCGAGATATTGTCTTTGGTTTTCGAAGAAACGTCGACCGAATTGATCATTCGTTGCGCTGGCAAAGCGTAAGCAATGCTCTACGGTACGTTTTAGATCAGAAAAAGCACGCTCTTTTTGTACTATTTCCGTCGAACTGAGGTATAGGTCGTTCTTTTCTTTGTAAGCTTCAATCAGTAGTTGAGTCGTGGAGATTTCACCATACGTGCTTTGAGTGCGAATATGATCGGAAAAACGACGATATTCATATTCATTTGCGACCGATTCTTGTTTTCCTGAAGATTCCTGTTGTGCTCGAGCTAACATATCCGAGATATGCCCCTTGTGAGATTGCGGTCTGGGATTGGTAGCTGAGTCGATCATTTTCTTTAAATTTTTAAAATACTGAATGGCAATTTCGTTATTCGATGAATATGAAAAATAACCCTGTGATTTTGAAATGACTTGATTGAGATGCGATTTAATTTTTTCGACGTTTGACGTGTGCGTAGTTTCTAAAAGCAGTGCTTTATAATGTTCGACGGCTAGTCGAAGAATTCTAAAAACCTCTCCTTTGCGAGTCTCAGGAGATAATTGGATGTCATTTAAGAATCGTTCAAACTCGGTGTCTTCAAGCAGAAAGTACCCTGCTTTTTGATTTGTCAAAAGGTCGATGAGGTGTTCGGCTCGTCGGTCAAATTCAGACTCTTGAATTGGAGCCCCTTGAGCCGAAACTGGAGTCACATGGAGAAAGGCACAAGCCAGAAGCAGTACTGTTAAAATACGTTTAACGCTTGCTTGGTAAATCAAGAGCCCCTCTTTGTAAAACTGTCTATAGTTTGTATAGTTATCCGTTGCTCTAATCCTTTATACGGGATAAGGGCGATGGTCTACCAAAGATTTTGCAAAGGCGATGCCTGCTTGCTAAATGAGAGGGCTATTTTAGAAGTTCGAGAAGGCGAGGAAGAATTTTTCGGTTGGCCTCGGGAATTTCCATTTGAGCGAGTTCCTTGGGGTCTACCCAACGTAATTCAGTATGGTGCTGACTTTTTGGTTCGCCCTTCCAGAATTGAACATCGAAAAACAAAATGAGAATTCCCCGATCTCCGTAGGAATGTGTGTGAGAATGTCTGAGAGCTCCGATTTCAGCTTCAATACCAAGCTCTTCGTGAAGCTCACGCTTCAAAGCTTGGTCTGGAGTTTCTCCTAATTCAATTTTTCCACCTGGAAATTCCCACTGACCCGCTAGACTATGGCCTTCAGGTCGTTGCCCTACCAGTACAAGACCATTTTTTCTGATAAAACCCGTCGCAACTGGAATCCACGTTGGTCTTTTTTTTATGCTCATCGATTTATCTTATAAAACTCAAGCGAATCTTGAAAGACTTTTTTGAAGAAAAACGGACCTTCAAACACAAGTGTTGAATAAACTTGCACAAGATCTGCTCCCATCTCAAGGCGCTCGAAGACATCGTGTGAGGTCATCACTCCACCTACAGAAACAATAAGCTTGTCTTGGCGATTTGAGCCGAGATGATCAATCGTCGTCTTTAAAACTTGTTTGGATTTTTCTCTCAGTGGCAAACCTGAGACTCCGCCTGTTGATGGGAAGGAGGATGTGTTTTCCCGTGACGTTGTAGTGTTGGTAAGGATCCAACCATCCACTCCTGCTTCAAGGCTTACATCAAGAATTTTTTTAAGTTCTGCATCACTCATATCTGGTGAAAGCTTAAGTAATATAGGAGTAGGAGTGCCAATACTTGCAACTTTATTTTCCTCAATGATGACCGCAAGGAAGTCTTGAAGTTTCTCAGGACTTAACAATGATCGTAGATGGGGCGTATTTGGACTGCTGATGTTAATAACAAAAGCATCGGCCACTTCACCAAAAACTTGGATCAATTTCACGTAGTCGTCACATGCGCGCTCCATTGGAGTGTCGCGATTTTTCCCGATATTCACAAAGACAGGAGTGAAGTGAGGCTGTTTGAGTCCAGAAAGACGTTTTTTAACCGAATCAGCTCCTTGGCTTGGAAATCCAAGTTGATTCCACAAAGCTTGTTCACGAACGTTTCTGGCAACTGTCTTGCCTGGATTTTTCTTTTGATGGTTTGGCGTGACTGTGCCGATTTCGACAAAGCCCACTCCTAATGACCATATTTCTGTGATCAATTCTGCATTTTTGTCAAAGCCGACAGCAATCCCTAAAGGATTAGTAAACTCTAATCCTTTCCATGAAAATGGTTTCCATGTGTAAGTCCGTCGAGAGCTTAATTTGCCATAAGCCTTAAGTATCAACGGACTAAATTTATGTCCAATATCAGTCGGTAGAAATAGCCAGGGTTTGAACTCTTTCACCCTTTTAATCATCTCGGATATAATCCTCTCAATAGCATTGCTTTTTCTAAGCGCTTTACGGCCACACACATTGCGGATGTGCGCATGTCCTGTTCTCTAGCTTTTGAGAACTCCCAAACTCTATGGAATGCATTCGTGATTTGCTGATGAAGTTTTTCATTCACTTCCTCTTCTCCCCAGAAAAACGATGCAAGAGATTGAACCCATTCAAAATAAGAAACGATCACACCACCACCGTTGGCAAGAATATCAGGAACAATAGTAACGCCTTTTTTCGCGAGAATCTTGTCCGCTTCACCGGTGACAGGGCCGTTTGCACCTTCAACAATAATTTTTGCTTGAATTTCATTCGCATTGTCCTTGTGAATTGCTCCATCCAATGCGCACGGCAAGAGAGCGTCGCATTTAAATGTAAGTAATTGTTCATTCGAAATTTTTTCATGAGGTTGATCAAAGCCTTCGAAAGATTTTTGAGTTTTGTAATGGCTCCACAATTTTTTAATATCAATTCCTTCGCTGTTTGCTATACCACCGTGTACGTCAGAAACCGCAACAATCTTTGCACCACGCTCGAAAGCATAAAGTGCGGCGTGAGAACCCACGTTACCAAATCCTTGAACTGCTACGGTTGTGTTTTCCATTTTTTTACCAGACACTGTGAGCGCTTCTTGAAGACAGAAAACAACTCCTAGGCCCGTTGCGCCCATGCGTCCTAAAGATCCACCAATTTCGATTGGTTTCCCTGTCACGACTCCGTTTACAGCGTAACCTTGTTGTTGAGAATAAGTATCCATCAACCACGCCATAGTTTGTCCGTCTGTCCCTACGTCAGGAGCTGGAATATCTTTTTCTGGTCCGATGAAAGGGGCAATTTCAGAAGTGTATCGACGAGTAAGTGCTTGAAGTTCATTGCGAGACATTTTTGTCGGGTCACAAGTAATCCCCCCTTTTGCTCCACCCAATGGAAGTTGTAAAAGAGAGTTTTTAAAAGTCATAAGCATAGCAAGGCCTGCAACCTCAGAAAGATTCACGCCTTGATGGTATCGAATTCCACCTTTGAAGGGCCCAAGTGTTTGAGAGTGCTGGACTCTGTATCCGTGGAATACTTTTACTGATTGATCTTCTAAACGAATCGGAACACTGACAATAACAGCACGCTTGGGTTTGACAAGCCTCTCACGCACATTCGGATCGAGATTCACTGTATCCGCAGCTCTTTTGAAAATAGAAAGTGTGTTTTGATAGAGATGACCTGATAATATGGATTCCATGATTGTCCTCTTGGGTCAGTTTTTTAATCTCTTCCATAGAGATTGTTCATGACCTAGTTTGTTTGAATGATGAGTCTCTCACATTCTTGCAAGATGTCCACCTTTGGCATGTGGGGTCGGTGAAACCCTGTTGCCATAAAGTGTCAAAGGCTTTATTCTCTGAATGAAAATGAAAACGAACTTACTGATACGTATGGATAAAATTGGTGACCTGGTTCTTACTCTGCCGGTAGATCAAGTGTTCGATCCTTCGGATAGAACTGTGTGGTTTATCACTCAAGGTCTTGAGTTCTTTCCTGAAAATGCGTCTCCCAAGCGACAGTACGTGAGTTTTCAGAAGAACTTCAATTGGTCAGAATTTAAGCGAATGGTCGATGAGATCAAAAAAATCGAACCCGATAGGGCGGTCGTCTTCTATGGACCGTGGTGGGTGGGACTGGCACTTTTGTGTGCAGGTGTATCGCTTAGGTTTGGCGTTAAAAGCAAATGGCATTCGTTTGTTTTCTTTAATCGAGGTTTAAGGCAGAAAAGAAGCCAGGCGGAAAAACACGAAGCGGAATATGGACTAGAACTAGCTTCCTATGCCGCAAACAAAAGTTTGTCTTTTGATCAACTAAAACCACTCAGTCTGTCTTCAGGGCTTGAAAAGGTAAAACTTAAAAAATGGAATTTGGACGAGTATGTCGT
>JAEYZS010000130.1 GCA_023427925.1 Pseudomonadota bacterium
GTACTTAAAACACATCGCATTTTTACTGGTCGCGAGGCCTCAAAAAACCTATCCTAATTGATGTACTCATATTGGGAGAAAACAGCATGCAAATCGAACAGCTCAATCGTGATATTGAAAAAGAAAATCCATACATTAAATCAGTTCTTCAGGAAGTTTCCAAAGTTGTCGTCGGACAAAAGGAAATGGCTGAAAGTATTATGATGGGTCTCCTCACCGGAGGCCACGTATTACTCGAAGGTCTTCCGGGTCTTGCAAAAACTTTAGCAATTTCGACTTTTGCGAAAGCCACTTCACTTGGATTCCAAAGAATTCAATTCACTCCCGATCTTCTTCCTTCGGATCTTGTGGGTACGATGATCTATAACCAAAAAACAAATGAGTTTACTTCCAAAAAAGGTCCAATCTTTACGAACATTGTTTTGGCAGACGAGATCAACAGAGCTCCTGCAAAAGTTCAATCAGCTCTACTTGAAGCAATGGCAGAAAAACAAGTTACAATTGGAGATACAACAT
Organism: Pseudomonadota bacterium; assembly: GCA_023427925.1. GTDB lineage: Bacteria > Bdellovibrionota > Bdellovibrionia > Bdellovibrionales > JAEYZS01 > JAEYZS01. Next base: position 517 of record JAEYZS010000130.1, read on the forward strand.
ATCCACTCGAGATGCCATTCCTGGTTCTTGCAACTCAAAACCCGATTGAGCAAGAAGGAACTTATCCGCTTCCAGAAGCGCAGATGGATAGATTTATGTTTAAGACGGTTGTGAAATACCCAAATCGGCAAGAGGAGCTTTCTATTTTAGAAAATCTTTCCACAGACTCCGTTCCAACAGTGAACCCAATGATGGGAAAAGAAGATATTTTAAGAGTGCGAAAGCTTATCAATGAAATCTACATCGATAATAAAATTAAAAACTACATTGTCGAAATCATCTTTGCGACTCGTGAACCGAGTGCGATGGGCTTACGTCGATTAGAAACTCTCATCAAGGTGGGTGGATCTCCGAGGGCAACGATTTCTTTAGCAAAAGCGTCTCGTGCTCACGCCTTCTTAAAAGGCCGTGGTTATGTGACTGCTGATGACGTCAAAGCCATTGCATACTTGGTCTTGCGACATAGAATCATCTTAACTTACGAAGCAGAGGCCGAAGAAATAGCAACCGATCAAGTTATCAATGAGGTATTAAGTCATATTGAGGTGCCATAAGGATGGAACTCAGCCCTGAGCTACTCAAAAAAGTAAAGCTCTTGGAGATTCAGACGAGAAAGCTCGTCAATTCTCTTTTTGCCGGAGAATATCACTCCGCCTTTAAGGGGCAGGGAATGACATTCTCTGACTTTCGAGAATACGTTCCTGGTGATGACGTTAGAAATATCTCATGGGCGCTTACAGCAAGAGCCGATAAGCCCTACATCAAAAAATATGATGAAGAACGAGAGTTAACCCTAATGATTGCTGTTGATGTAAGTGGCTCAGGAGAATTTGGCTCAAAAGTTTATCTTAAAAAAGACGTGATCGCACAACTTGCAGCGCTTTTAAGTTTCAGTGCCGTTAAAAACAATGATCGAATTGGTCTTATGCTCTTTTCCGATACTGTGGAGCACTTTGTTCCTCCAAGAAAAGGTCGGGGCCATGTGCATAGAATTCTAAGAGACATTTTGTTTTTTGAACCGCGCAGCCGAAAAACTAAAATTTCTGAAGCACTGGAGCACTTAAGGGCAGTACTCAATAAAAAAACAAATATTTTTATATTCTCTGATTTTATGGATACGAATTACGAACGCTCGTTGAGATTCTTAGGTAAAAAACACGATACCGTTGCCGTCGTTGTAGAAGATCAATTTGAACACGAGCTACCCTCTATGGGTCTCATTGAAATGGAAGATGCAGAAACTGGTGAAATCATTTCAGTGGATACTTCTAGTCCTGTATTTAAAAAGCACTACAAAGAAAAAAACATTGAACGGAAAAAAACTCGCGAGCAAGAGTTGAGAAAGTCTGGCGTAGATAGAGTTGAAGTCAAAACAAACGAGGACTTTGTGAATCCGTTGATTTCGTACTTCAAGATGAGGACTCACAAATGAGTGAGTTGAATTGTTCTCTGTCAAAGAATGCCGATATAACGGTGGGTGAGAAGCTCACATTATCTTGTAATGGGCAAATGGATGGGATCAATCAAGAGTTGTTGGTGATCAAGGACTCAGCCCTCTCAAATGAAATTCCGTCTCTATCTCTATTGGAAATTAAAAAGATAGAAGGAGGAGCTCTTGAGTTTGTTGTTACGACCTATCGAGTTGGAGATCATCGAGCAGAAGATGTCGTGATGTACGATGGCAGTAGCAAAGTAGCGCTTAAGGGTTTTGATTGGAAAGTCAATAGCGTGCTTAAGCAAGATCCCGCGAATCCTCCGCAACCGGTCGGTGGTTTTCCAATGTGGCAAATGTCCTATCCGATTTGGTTTTGGGTTTTGTTGGTGGTGATCTTACTCGCAGCGATTGGACTACCGTACCTTCAGTTCAAGAAAATTGAGCGTCGTAAAAAGGCTTTTGATGATCTTAAAAATCTCGAAACAGCGCTTAATCCTCTTGATGCTTTTTTTAAGAGTCTGAGAAGAATGGAAAGAGCATTGGAGGTAGATCATGTGTCTCCCCAAGGTTTTTCTGATCAACTTGATAATGATTTCAGAATTTATTTGAGCAGAAGCATGAACTTTCCGGCCCATCTTTGGAG